>NZ_JAHZPT010000029.1:0-24366 GCF_019929545.1 Streptococcus mitis | reverse complement strand
TGTGCCAACTAAATGAGACACATACAGTTGATTTTTTCTTTTGTGATAAGAGTGGAGTTTTTAGAGGTGCCCATAAAGAACCCTATCACCAAATGTATGGAATCAGTTGTTAGGTATTGTCGATCCAAACCATCCTTTAGAAAGAATAGTATAACAGTTTGCTGAACAGTCAAAAAGGCTGGCCAATAAAATTTTTTGAAAAAAGTAGATATTTTCATTATTTATTACCGCTTTCTGTAAGGTTAAACTTAGTATACTACTGGGAAAGAAAATAAGCAACTATCATAGAAAAAGATACCGTTACGAAAATTGCCTTTTATTTTTTAAAAAACGAACCAGCTTGACTGATTCGTTTCGTGACTGCTAACTCTACTTCCGATACATTTTAAACTGTAGGAAGAGGTCGCTATATTTGCCTGTCCATTTATGGTCAAATTTCTCATAAACTTCTAGGTGTTTCATAGTTTCAGCGTCTGGATAGAAGGCCTTGTCTTCTTTTTTCTCCTCTGGGAGTAATTCCTTAGCTGGTAGGTTTGGTGTTGAATAACCGACATACTCCGCATTTTTAAGAGCATTTTCAGGTTTCAACATAAAGTTGATAAAGGCATAGGCTGCATCTTGGTTTTTGACTGTTTTGGGAATGACCATATTGTCAAACCAAAGGTTGCTGGCTTCTGTCGGTACCACATAGCGTAGATTTTCATTTTTTTCTAGCATTTGGCTGGCTTCACCAGAGAAGGTCACGCCGATAGCAGCATTGTTCTGAATCATGTAGCCCTTCATCTCGTCGGCAACGATAGCCTTGATATTTGGAGTCAGTTTATAGAGCTTATCCACTGTCTCTTCCAACTGCTGGGAATCCTTGGAGTTAAGGCTGTAGCCGAGGGAATTGAGTCCGAGTCCCAGCACCTCACGCGCCCCATCAAAGAGCATGATAGAGTTTTTATACTCTGGCTTCCAAAGGTCATCCCAATGCTCAGGCGCTTCATCTACCATGGTTTCATTGTAGACAATTCCCAAGGTTCCCCAGAAGTAAGGAATGGAGAATTTATTACCCGGGTCAAAGGACTGGTTGAGGAACTCTGGTCCGATATTTTCAAGACCTTCAAGTTTTGAATAGTCAAGCGGTACCAAGAGGTCTTCATCCTTCATCTTGTTAATCATGTATTCACTAGGAATGGCAATATCGTAGGTTGTTCCACCCTGCTTTATCTTGGTATACATGGCTTCGTTGGAGTCAAAAGTCTCGTACTGAACTTGGATTCCTGTTTCTTCTGTGAATTGCTCCAAGAGTTCAGGATCGATATAGTCTCCCCAGTTGTAAATGACCAGTTTTTGACTATCTCGGCTATTGATTTTACTATCGAGATGAGTCGCAATTCCCCACAAGACCAGGATAATGGCTACAATTCCTGCTAAAAATGAATAGAGTTTTTTCATGCTTGCTCCTCCTTCTCACGTGAGATAAAGTAATATCCAACAACTAGGATAATACTAAAGAGAAAGACAAGGGCAGACAGGGCATTGATTTCTAGCGAAATCCCCTTGCGAGCACGAGAGTAAATCTCGACTGACAGGGTTGAAAAGCCATTTCCCGTCACAAAGAAGGTCACGGCAAAGTCATCTAGCGAATAGGTGAAGGCCATGAAATAACCTGCAATGATAGACGGAGTCAGGTAAGGAAGCATGATTTCCTTGAACATCTGAAATTGACTGGCACCAAGGTCATAGGCCGCATGAATCATATCGCCATTCATTTCCTTGAGTCGAGGTAAGACCATCAAGACCACGATAGGAATGGAGAAGGCTACGTGACTAGATAGAACAGTCAAAAAGCCAAGTGAAAACTTGAGTTGGGTAAAGAGAATCAAGAAGCTGGCACCAATCATAACATCAGGCGCAACCATGAGGATATTATTGAGTGATAGAAAGGCTTCTTGGTATTTCTTACGAGACTGGTAGATATAAATAGCTCCAAAAATCCCGATAATGGTCGCAATCAAGGCTGACAGGAAGGCCAAGAAAAAGGTCTGGGTCACAATTAACATAAGGCGACCATCGCCAAACATAGTTTTAAAATGGCTCAGGCTGAAGCCTGTAAAGCTATTCATGTCGTTTCCTGCATTAAAGGCGTAACCAATCAAGTAAAAAATCGGCAGGTAGAGGACAAGAAAAACCAGTCCCAGATATAGATTGGCAAATTTTTTCATCGTTCTCTCCTTTCCTTGGTCACCCACATGGTGATGAACATGGTCAGGATGAGAATCACACCGATGGTAGAACCCATACCATAGTTGTCATTGGTCAGGAAGTTCTGCTCAATGGCTGTACCTAGTGTGATAACGCGGTTTCCACCAATCAAACGGGTCAGCATGAAGAGACTCAAACTTGGGATAAAGACCGATTGGACCCCACTTCTCACTCCGTTCATAGATAGAGGGAAGATGACATGACGGAAGGTTTCCCACTTGGTCGCACCAAGGTCGTAGCTGGCATTGATGAGAGTGTTATCCATATCGTCCAAGACATTGAAAATCGGCAAAATCATAAAGGGAAGCTCGATGTAGCTTGCGACAAAAATAAAGGAGAAATCGGTAAAGAGCAACTGTTGTGAACCGATTCCGATAAATTCAAGGAATTGGTTAATAGAGCCATTTTGACCAAAAATCCCAATAAAGGCATAAGCTTTGAGGAGCAAATTGATCCAAGTAGGCAAGATAATCAGCATGAGCCAGAGTTGACGGTGCTTGAGACGGGTCAAAAAGAGGGCTGTTGGATAGCTGATAAGGAGGGTCACAAAGGTCACAATTCCTGCATAAAGCACGGAGTTAAAGCTCATTTTGAGGTAGGTCAAGTTTTGTGACGCAAAGTAAGATTTATAATTTTCTAAACTGAACTGGCCTTTGATGTTGAAAAAGGATTGTCCGAAAATCAAGACCAAGGGTGCCAGGACAAAGAGGGCAATCCAAAGCATGTAGGGCACTACAAAGAGTTTAGAGCTTGTTTTCTTCATCTCTTTCCTCCTCGATTGCATTGATCAGACCTGCTTCTTGCTCTTCAATTTCTACGTATTCTTCGATACGAGCATCGAACTCTTCTTCAGTTTCGTTGAGACGCATGATATGGATGTCTTCTGGTTCAAAGTCCAGACCGATTTCCTCACCCACGATGGCCTTACGGGTTGAGTGGATCATCCATTCATTCCCAAGTTCGTCATAGGCGATAATTTCATAGTGAACCCCACGGAAGAGCTGGGTATCGACCTTAACTTGGAGCTTGCCTTCTTCAGGAAGGGTAATGCGCAAGTCTTCTGGACGAATCACGACCTCAACAGGTTCATTTGGCTTCATCCCACCATCGACCGCTTCGAAGCGTTTGCCATTAAACTCAACCAAGTAGTCCTCAATCATGGTACCTGGCAAGATGTTTGACTCGCCGATAAAGGTGGCAACAAAATGGTTAATCGGCTCATCGTAGATATCTACTGGTGTTCCAGACTGGACAATCTCGCCATCATTCATGACAAAAATCCAGTCACTCATGGCCAGGGCTTCTTCCTGATCGTGAGTGACAAAGACAAAGGTAATGCCCAAGCGTTGTTGCAGTTCACGCAACTCATACTGCATGTCTGTTCTTAATTTCAAGTCCAGCGCTGACAAAGGCTCATCCAACAAAACCACACGGGGTTGGTTGATGATGGCACGGGCAATAGCCACACGCTGACGTTGTCCTCCAGAGAGTTTACGAATGGAACGTTTTTCATAACCTTCCAACTGAACCATCTTGAGAACTTCCGCTACGCGTTTCTCGATTTCTTTCTTGTCAATTTTACGCAAGCGGAGTGGAAAGGCAACATTTTCAAACACATTCATATGTGGAAACAAGGCATAGGATTGGAAGACCGTATGGACGTCTCGCTTGTTGGTTGGGATGTCATTGATACGGACACCATCCAGCAAAATATCTCCTGTCGTCGCATCCAGTAAACCTGCAATGATGTTAAGGATAGTTGATTTCCCTGACCCAGATGCGCCTAGAAGGGTATAAAATTTCCCCTCTTCCAACTCAAAGTTGATGTCTTTGAGAACCTTGGTGTTGCTGTCTTCAAAAACTTTAGAGACGTTTTTGAATTCAATAATTGGTTTTTTCAATTGTCATTTATTCCTTCTTTTTCATAGATTAACAGATCAGGGCTCTGTCAGGCCGCTACTACCTCGTGTAGGAGATTGAACTGCCTACATTCTTCTGCACTGACGATAGGCTTTCACCCCCTTTCCATGACATAGCAGCAGCTTTTCAGCTAAAACTTCCTACTTGCTTTCACCTAAAATACGGACCTCTCTCTCAAGAGTAACGCCAGAGTGTTCCTTGACTTTTTCAATCACAGACTCAATCAAGTCCTCGTAGTCTTTAGCCGTTCCATCAGCGACATTGATCATAAAACCTGCGTGTTTTTCTGAGACTTCTACTCCACCAATACGATAGCCTTTCAAACCAGCTTCTGAAATTAATTGACCTGCAAAATGCCCTACTGGACGCTTAAAGACCGAACCACAAGATGGATATTCTAAAGGTTGCTTGAGTTCACGTAGATGCGTCAAGCGATCCATTTCTTGCTTGATAACCTGATGGTTTCCTGGAGCAAGGGAAAATTTAGCTGACAAGACAATTGCACCAGACTCCTGAATTGCTGAATGGCGGTAACCAAAAGCCAAATCTTTGGCAGACAGGGTCTCGATTTCTCCATTCTTGGTCAAGACCTTACAAGACTGCAAGATGTGGGCAATCTCACCACCATAGGCACCGGCATTCATAAAGACAGCACCGCCAACGCTCCCTGGAATGCCACAAGCAAATTCAAAACCAGTCAAACTATGACGAAGGGCAATACGAGTTGTTTCAATCAAGTTGGCACCAGCTTCTGCTTCGATGGTATAGCCATCAACGGAAACATTATTGAGATTGTCACACAAGATGACAAATCCACGAATTCCACCATCACGAACGATGATGTTGCTAGCATTTCCAAGAACCATCCAAGGGATATTTTCTTGATTGGCAAATTTGACAACGCGAGCCAACTCAAAACGATTTCGTGGAAAGACCAGATAATCAGCCTCTCCACCTACTTTTGTATAACTATAAGTATGCAAGGGTTCCTTGAAACGGATATCAATCCCTTCTAAGATTTCAAGCATTTTTTCTTTTACTGACATGACACTCTTCCTTTTACAAAATTCATTCCATTATACCATTTTTAAGACCATTTGACGACCCTAAAAAAATCTTGGGCTTATTTTAAACAAAAAAAGAGGTTTCCCCTCTTTTTATGATTTTTTGCAAAAGATGGCCTTTGTTCCATAAGCAACCAGAACAAGTTCAAGTGCTAGGACAACTTCCACCAAGACTGGATTGGTCAACCAGCCAACTTGAGCTAGAGATGGTGCCAGGTCAAAGAAGGCATGTAGTCCATAGGCCACTAGGAGATAAATCCATTTCTTCTGGCGAACAGCTTGGTAAACCCAAACAGTCAAGAGTAATTGGAAACCTAGCGCCAAGATTCTCTCAAAACCAAGCAAATAAATCTGCCAGACTGATAGCGACTGAATAGTTTTCAACATATTTTCAGACAGCAATTGCATAATCTGTGGATTTTGCGTTTGAACTGCTGAGAGAACGATGTAGAGATTAAACAAACTAGTAAGACCCAGGAAAATCAACTCCAAGCCACCATGCCCCAATCCATAAGCCAAGGCATCTGCCTTTTCCAAACTTCTCTTTTTCTCCAACCATTTGAAGAAAACAAGGCGAGCTGTTTCCTCAAAAAATGCTGCCATAGCTAGGCCATAGATGATATAGACAAGCGGATGGTCTTGCATGAGGGCAATACTACCGTCTTTTTGAGGATGCAAAACCAAGATATGCACCAGTTTTTCTAAAATCTGTGAAGAGACAAAGAAAGCAACAGCCCCCAAGCCCAAGACAGCTAGATTAATCTGGTATTTCTTTTTGGCATACCAAATGCTTCCTAGCAAGAAAGCCAGCAACAACACCATGGTAATGATAATATGAATGGTCATTTTCTTCTCCTATTCCGCCTTTTCAATATCTTTTTTCATCTCGTCAACATTGAACTTAGCAAACAAGTATTGACGATCTTGGACTGGGAAACGTTGATCCAATTGGTCAACAGCTCCCACCTCGATAATACCTTCCTTGATGACAAAATCCATGACATGACCACCGAAGGTCAAATCATCTGAAATGAAGTGCAGATGGTAGCCTGCCACACTGACCCCATGGAAAATCTCTGGCGTCCAGAAACCAACAATGGTCCCCGCCACATTGTCGCGACTATATTCAGGCTGATGGGTTGCGACCTCAGCAAACTTGGTATCTGGTGTCGACTTGGGAATCATGCGCACATGCATATGTGAAAATTCGCCACGAATCTTAATTGAGCGGAAAAGATTTTCCCCATCATAATATGACTCGATTCGTTCTTCCAATTCCTTGTCTGTCATCTCAAAGCGCTGACGGAAAATGACCTCTGCCTGATGCGGTACTACTGCTGCATAAGGAATAAGGGCATCTGGTGACACTTCCACAATCTCTGGCTGGTCTCCAGACCCTTTGGCCTGATAAGCCTTACCATCCAAAACAATCAATTCCCCATCAATAGAATCCAAGGTTCCCAAACCAAGGTCACCATGCTCTAGCAATTCTCCCACTGTCATGGTACCACCATAAAGGCCAGCCATCAAGGCTCCAAGGGTATTGTATTGAAATAATTTCACTGGTTCCTGCACGTTCTTATCCATTCACTTTCTTGTCTGTTATTCTATAAATGTTACTCCTAAGTATACCACATTTGCCCCTAGATGTGAACGAGAGAAACACTTTAGACATTGCCAAGAAGGAAAAAAAAGGGTACAATGTAACAAAATCAAGGGAGGTCTGGAATGAAGAAACAAAGCAAGTACCAAGAGGTCGTTTCCTATCTGAAAAACGGTATCGAGTCTGGACGATTTCCGACGGGTAGCCGCCTACCTTCTATTCGTCAACTGAGCCTTGACTTTCACTGTAGCAAGGATACTGTCCAACGAGCCCTGCTGGAATTACGGCACGAACAATACCTCTATTCCAAGCCCCAGAGTGGCTACTATGTCCTAGAACAAGGGCAACACCAGGACCTAGAAATCGAGGTTACAGGCGAACATGCCAGCGCCTATGACGATTTCCGACTCTGTGTCAATGAAACCTTGATTGGCCGAGAAAACTACCTTTTCAACTACTATGACAACCAAGAAGGATTAGAAGACCTAAGACAGTCCATTCACAAACTCCTCTTTGATCAAGCCCTCTACTGCAAGGCTGACCAACTGGTACTGACTTCTGGAACCCAACAAGCCCTTTTTATCCTCTCTCAAATTTCCTTTCCTAGTCAAGCCAAGGAAATCTTGGTGGAACAGCCGACCTACCATCGGATGAATCGCCTCTTGATTGCTCAGGGTCTGGACTATCAAACGATTGAACGAGGCATTGATGGAATTGACTTGGAGGAGCTGGAGCGACACTTCAAGACAGGAAAGATCAAGTTTTTCTACACCATTCCTCGCTTTCACTATCCTCTGGGGCATTCCTATTCTGAGCAGGACAAACGGGCTATTCTTGACTTAGCTGCCAAGTATGGTGTCTATATCGTAGAGGACGATTATCTGGGTGATTTGGATTCCAAGAAGGGCCAGACCTTCCACTATCTGGATACAGAGGAGCGGGTCATTTACATCAAGTCCTTCTCAACCAGCCTCTTTCCTGCTCTGCGGATTACGGCACTCATTCTACCAAATGCTATCAAAAAAGCCTTTGTGGCCTACAAAAATATCCTAGACTACGACAGCAACCTCATCATGCAAAAGGCCCTGTCACTCTATATCGACAGTCAACTGTTTGAGAAAAATCGTCTGGCTCGCTTGTCCAATCAGGAAGCTTACCAAAAACAAATCGAGGAAAGATTAACTAAAAATCCTTGTCCTCTTCCTCACTTTCCGCTTCACGATGGTTTATTACTAGACCTGAGACAGTATCCTAAAATCGCCAGTCTCAAACATAGCCAACTTGGCTTGGACTTCTTTGAAGAGGCCTACTTGGGTACCTGCCCTTACCAATTTGCCAAAGTGTCCTTAGACAATTTAGAAAATGTTTTAAACTATTTAAAAGCAGAATTGGAATAACTTCCAACTCTGCTTTTTTTATTGTTCAACTTCTGTTAGGCTTGCCGCTTTTTCAAGATAGCTTTGGTAAGTTCCTTCATCCTTGAGTTTTTGGATGACCTTGTCCACCACTTCTTTCAAATCAGTACTATTTTTTCTAAGGGCAACTGCATTAGCTTCGCCGTCCTTCATCTTCAAGCTGACAGTTGCGACAGCTAAGTCGGCATTTTTAGCAGCATAGCTAAGCGCAACAGGCTCATCCATGTGAACAGCATCTACTTTTCCAGCCTGTAATTCATTAACAGCTTCACCCATATTGGTTAGGGAAGTTAATTGAGCTTTTGGCAATTGTTCCTTGACCATAGCTTCTGGAACAGTCCCTTTTTGGGCTGCAATATTAGCACTTTCAAGGCTAGTTAAATCCTTGTATTTTTCTACATCAGACTTACGAACCAAGAAACTAATCTTGTTTTCATAGTAAGGGATTGAAAAATCAAAGACTTCTTTTCTCTCATCAGTAGCGCTAATTCCTGCGACAGCTAGGTCAGCCTTACCAGTTTGAAGACTGGTCAAAACATTGTCAAAACTCATGCTTGAAATTTCCAACTTCACCCCAAGTTCATCAGCGATAGCTTGGGCCATATCAATGTCCGCACCGACTACCTGATTTTTCCCGTCAACTAAGGATTGGAATTCAAAAGGTGCATAGTCAGGACTAGTCGCCACAACTAATTTCCCCTTTTGCTTAATGGCCTCAACAGCTGACTGAGAACCATTAGAACCCGACTGGCAAGCCACTAAGAAGAAACTTGCAAGAAAGCTACATAAAACAAATATCCATTTTTTCGATTTCATAAATAAACAACCTCTCTGTTAATTTTGTATAATTATAACGCTATCCAAGTTGCTTGTCAAGTATTTTTCTTACATTTTCATAAAATATATTTACTAAAAAATAGAAATACAGTGGTTAGTTTATCTATCTATTGGGAACTTATTTTCAAAAAAATCATTTATCATATCTTGATGCTGCTGGTTTACAATTGCAATATTTTGTATGTCACTATGATCAAAAAATCCTAATTCTAAAGTTTCATCACTTGTAAAAAAATTTGTAGAGATAGAAGTTTCAGATGAAACTAAATACAAGATTGTAAGAACTTGAGCCTCATCACCATTCGGATAACTGTCTGAATATTTTGTATAAACATTTAAGAGTTTTTCCACCCTCACTTCGACTCCTGTTTCTTCATAAAACTCTCGCACTAAAGCTTCTAAAGCCGATTCTCCTAATTCAAGAGCACCACCTGGTAATCCCCACGTTCCTTTATCTGCTCGTTTTTGTAATAAAATTTTTCCTGATTGACTTAATATTCCACAGGTAAAATTTAAAATAATTTTATCTTTTCCAACTTTTTTTCTGATATTCTGTATGTAGTTCATTATTCACCTCTGACAAAGTAAACTATCTATACAATGAAAGCTTACTGTATTAAAAAGTAAGCTTTCACAATAATTTTATCCTTTGAATACTTTATAGTTCGACAATCTTACCTGTTTCAAAGTAAACAACCCATTCACAGATATTTTTGGCATAGTCTCCGATACGTTCCAAGAAAGCAATCACTTGGAAGTAATCACGACCTGTAACGATGGCATCTGGATTTTTCTTAATTTCTTCTGTAGCCAAGTCACGAATGCTATCAAAGTAATGGTTGATTTTTTCGTCCATGGCTGCTACTTCATAGGCCTGGTCCACTGAACCATTGAGATAGAGTTCAAGGGCTGCTTCGACGAAGTTCTTGACATCGCGACCCATTCTCTTGATTTCTTCTTCAACAGCTGGGATACGTTGCTCCCCCTTCATACGAATTGCCGCTTTAGCAATAGAAACGGCATGGTCACCCATACGTTCCAAGTCAGATACAGCTTTCAAGACGGTTAGAACGGTACGCAAGTCTTGAGAAACTGGCTGCTGGAGGGCAATCATTTCAAATGATTTCTTCTCCAATTTCACTTCGTATTCGTTTACTTCTGCATCGTCTTCGATGACTTCTTTGGCCAAATCACGGTCATGCGTGACAAAGGCACGCACTGTACGATTGATTTGAGATAGCACTTCTTGTCCCATAGCATAGAACTGGTTGTGCAATTTCTCTAAATCTTCTTCAAATTGAGAACGTAACATCATTTATCTCCTTATCCAAATTTTCCTGAAATATAATCTTCTGTTTCCTTGTGTTGTGGGGTGAGGAACATCTTCTTGGTATCGTTAAACTCGATCAGATCTCCATCTAGGAAAAATCCTGTCTTGTCAGAGATACGAGAGGCTTGTTGCATGGAACGCGTAACCAAGAGCATAGTGTATTTATCTTTTAAACCATACAAGGTTTCCTCAATCTTACCAGCCGAGATAGGATCCAAGGCTGAAGTCGGTTCATCCAAAAGAATGATTTTAGGACTGGTTGCCAAGACACGGGCAACACAGACACGTTGCTGTTGTCCACCTGAAAGCCCGATAGCTGAATCATGTAGGCGATCCTTGACCTCATCCCAGATGGAAGCTCGTTGCAAGGCTTTTTCTACTGCTTCATCCAGAACCTGCTTGTCCTTAACTCCATTGATACGAAGCCCGTAAACAACATTTTCGTAGATAGACATAGGGAAAGGGTTCGGTTGTTGGAAAACCATACCGATTTCCTTCCGCAATTCAACTGTATCTGTACGCGGACTGTAGATGTTGTGACCATTGTAAACCACCGAACCAGTTGTGGTCACCTCTGGATTAAGATCCCCCATGCGGTTGATGGCCTTGAGGAGAGTTGACTTCCCTGATCCAGATGGACCGATCAAGGCTGTAATTTCCTTAGGTTGGAAAGATAGGGAAACACTATTCAAGGCCTTCTTTTGATTGTAGTAAACGGACAGGTCTGACACCTGTAAAATCGCTTCTGTCATACTGTTTCCTTTCTATCCAAAGTGTCCTGTTACGTAGTCATTGGTTGACTGTAGTTTGGCATTTTGGAAAATATTAGACGTCTTATCATACTCAATCAAGTCACCCAAGTAGAAAAATCCTGTGTAGTCACTAGCACGCGCAGCCTGCTGCATACTGTGGGTCACGATGATGATGGTAAAGTCTTTCTTCAATTCCAACATGGTTTCTTCCAGCTGGGCTGTTGCAATCGGATCCAAGGCTGACGCCGGCTCATCCATCAAGAGAATATCTGGTTTAACCGAAATAGCACGAGCAATACAGAGACGTTGCTGCTGACCACCTGATAGGGTCAAGGCTGACTTGTGCAAATCATCTTTGACCTGATCCCAAAGGGCAGCCTGACGAAGAGAGGTTTCCACAATTTCATCCAAGACTTGCTTGCCCTTAACACCTGCACGTTCATGGGCAAAAGTGATGTTGCGATAGATAGACTTGGCAAAGGGATTTGGGCGTTGGAAGACCATTCCAATGTGCTTACGCATCTCATAGACGTTGATTTCTGGACGGTTGACATCAATCCCTTGATAGAGAATTTGACCTGTGACCTTGGCAATATCAATGGTATCATTCATACGGTTGAGGCTGCGGAGGTAGGTTGATTTCCCTGATCCAGATGGGCCAATTAAGGCTGTAATTTTATTTTTTTCAAATTGCATATCGATGCCCTTGATGGATTCTTTTTTACCGTAGTAAACATGTAAATCCTTAGTAGAGAGGGCCACTTTCTCTTCAGGAAAGGTGATGATATGCTTTTCATCCCAATTATATTTTGACATGGCTTCTCCTTTAGGCAGCGGTTAATTTCTTATGTAGGTAGCTTCCGAGTTTGCGGGCCCCAAAGTTAAAGATGAGGATAAAGATGAGGAGCACGGCTGCAGAACCTGCTGATACGATGGTGCCATCTGGAATAGTACCTTCACTGTTGACTTTCCAGATGTGGACAGCCAAGGTTTCTGCTTGACGGAAAATAGAGATTGGGCTGGTCACACTGAGAATATTCCAGTTAGACCAGTCTAAGGCTGGAGCGGATTGTCCTGCTGTATAGATAAGAGCAGCCGCCTCACCAAAGATACGACCAGAGGCCAAGACAACCCCCGTTACAATACCTGGAAGGGCTTCTGGAATGACCACATGGACCACAGTCTCCCAACGAGAAATCCCAAGGGCCAGACCAGCTTCACGCTGCGTATGGTGAACATGTTTCAAACTGTCCTCAACATTTCGAGTCATCTGAGGAAGGTTAAAGACCGTCAAGGCCAAGGCACCTGAAATAATTGAAAATCCATACTCAAACTGAACTACAAAGATCAAGTAACCAAAGAGACCTACAACCACTGATGGCAATGAAGACAAGATTTCAATACAGGTTCTGACAAAATTGGTCACAGGACCTTTTTTGGCATATTCAGCTAGGAAAATCCCAGCCCCCATAGATAAAGGAACAGAGATAATCAAGGTGATGACCAAAAGGAAGAAGGAATTATAGAGCTGAATTCCAATCCCTCCACCTGCTTGGTAGGAAGATGATTTGCCGGTCAAGAAAGACCAAGAGATGTGGGGCAAACCACGAACCAAGATATAAAGAATCAAGGATGCCAAGATGGCAACAATAATTCCTGCAATCGAGTAGAGGACAGCTGTTGCAATTTTATCTAATTTCTTAGCGTGCATAGTTTTTCTTTCCTCTTTCTTTCGTAATCAATTTAATCACACTGTTGAAGGCCAAACTCATCAAGAGTAAGACTAAAGCCAAAGACCAGAGAACGTTATTGTCAACGGTTCCCATAACGGTATTTCCGATACCCATGGTCAAGACAGAGGTCAAGGTCGCAGCAGGTGTTGTCAATGAAGTTGGGACAACGGCTGAGTTTCCAACTACCATCTGAATAGCCAAAGCCTCACCAAAGGCACGCGCCATCCCAAAGACCACTGCTGTAAAAATCCCTGAACGCGCTGCCTTCAAAGTCACACGCCAGATGGTTTGCCAACGAGTAGCTCCCATAGCCAAACTAGCTTCGCGGTAGTGACGAGGCACCGCACGCAAGCTATCCGTTGTCATAAAGGTTACCGTCGGTAAAATCATGACAAAGAGAACGAAAATCCCTGACAAAATCCCAAAACCAGTTCCACCAAAGACACTGCGGACAAAGGGAACTACGACCTGCAAACCGATAAATCCATATACGACTGAAGGAATCCCGACAAGTAATTCAATAGCTGGTTGCAAGATTCTAGCACCTTTTGGTGAGACCTCTGTCATAAATACTGCCGCACCAATGGCAAAAGGAGTTGCGATAAGGGCTGATAGGATTGTGACAATAAAGGAACCCAAAATCATAGGAAGGGCACCAAATTGTTTACCTGAAGGATTCCAAGTTTGGCCAAATAGGAAATCAAAGATGTTGACCCCATTGACAAAGAAAGTCGACAAACCTTTTTGGGCTACGAAAATCAAAATCATAGCCACAATGATGACAATCAAAGACAGACAGGCAAAGGTCAAGCCTTTCCCTAGTTTCTCTAGACGAGAGTTCTTTGAGGGAGAAAGCAATTTTTTAGCTAATTCTTCTTGATTCATTATTGACTCCCTTCTAGTGCTGTCACCGTTCCGACAGCATCTTTTTCAACCTTCATTTCCTTGACAGAAATATAGCCCATTCCCTTAACGATTCCACTTTGCGCTTCATCAGAGAGGACAAAGTTGAGAAATTCTGCCACCAATTCATTTGGTTGACCTAGGGTATACATGTGTTCATAAGACCACAAAGGCCAGTTATTGGTTGTAACATTTTCTGCAATCGGCTCATAGCCATTCAACTTCATGCGTTTAACCGAGTCATCCACATAGGCAAAGGCTAGGTAAGAAATGGCTCCTGGTGTCTGAGAAACAATGTTTTTAACCATCCCATTTGAATCCTGTTCTTGACTCTGCACGGCAGATTGACCATCCATGATAACACTATCAAAGGTTGCACGTGAACCTGAACTTGCCGCGCGGTTGATAATGGAAATGGCTAGGTCTTTCCCACCGACTTCTTTCCAGTTGGTCACTTGACCTGTGAAGATGCTACGGAGTTGTTCAGTTGTCAGATTTTCAACATCAACTTCCTTGTTTACAATTACCGCCAAGCCCGCTACGGCTACCTTATGATCCACTAGAGCGGATGCGTTGATACCGTCTTTTTCCTCGGCAAATACGTCTGAATTTCCTACATCAACGGCTCCAGACTGAACCTGAGACAAACCTGTACCAGATCCTCCACCTTGAACGTTGACTGTTTTTCCAACGTGCATAGAGCCAAATTCATCTGCTGCTGCTTCGACCAAGGGCTGAAGAGCCGTTGAGCCAACAGCTGTCATGGATTCTCCACGATCAATCCAGCTAGCACATCCCGCCAAAGAACCTGCGAGCAAAAGAGCTGCGAGGGATAGAGCGAGTTTTTTCCTTTTTTTCATTGTTTTTCTCCTTGAAAATAATGGTGAATGCTGTGAATTTTTTCAACTATTTATTTATGTTTTTCTTTTTTAAAATTGGGAGCCAACTAAAGTTCTTATACTCAATGAAAATCAAAGAGCAAACTAGGAAACTAGCCGCAGGCTGTACTTGAGTACGGCAAGGCGACGTTGACGCGGTTTGAATTTGATTTTCGAAGAGTATTAGCTTGGTTTAACTAGAAATTTGCTTAGTTACCATCTCCACCAATTTTGACTTAAAATGAAAGACAATTTGAAAAAAATCCATACTTCCACTATAACATAGACAAGCTACTTTGACTAGCATTTTCACTTGAATCTGAGGCCTTTTGGAAAATAATTTTTCAAAACATTTCCCGTCACCTTAGCAAAGCCCAAGCCATTTCCTTTAACCAAAACTTGGTACCAACCATTTGGCAGACTTTCCGCCAATTGAACAGTTTCTCCAGCCACATACTTTACAAACGCTTCTTGGTCAATTTCAACTGACTGCTTGACCTGACTCGGTTTCAAGGCTAGACCAAGAGCAAAACTAGGCTCAAAGCGTTTCTTCTTAAAGGTACCCAGATGCAGGCCATTCCGAGCAATCTTGAGTTTCTCTAAATCTGGCAAGAGTTCTGGCAAAAGATAGAGTTGGTCCCCAAAAGTCTGCAAGATTCCCCTTAGATTGATCTTCAAGTGTTTTTGGGCAAATTCCTGCCACAAGACAACTTGTTCTCGGCTGAGATTGCTCTTACTTGCCTTACATTTTGGTGCTAGATTTTCACCTTTAAATTGCAAATGGGCGACAAACTGACCCTCTCCCTTAAACTGATGAGGGTACATCCGAGCTGTTTCTGGCAAGTCAATACCAGCTACCATTCCATTGATATGCTCTACTGGCAACAAATCAAAATTATACTCCTCCAGCAACCAATTGACAATCTCTTCATTTTCCTCAGGAGCCCAGGTACAGGTCGAATAAACCAGACGACCACCTTCAGCTAACATGGTTACTGCATCTTCCAGAATTTCTCTTTGCAAGTTAGCGCATTGACTCGGATAATCTAAATTCCAATAGTCCATAGCATCTGGTTGCTTACGAAACATCCCTTCACCAGAGCAAGGGGCATCAAGGACAATGAGGTCAAAATAACCTTTAAAGACCTTAGCTAAGCGGTCAGCAGATTCATTGGTCACCACGACATTTGTCGCTCCAAAGCGCTCCATGTTTTCTACTAAAATCTTAGCCCGTTTGCTTGAAATTTCATTGGAAACCAGGATACCTTCACCTGCTAGATAGGCTGCCAGCTGAGTTGATTTTCCACCCGGTGCAGCGGCCAAATCCAGAACCTTCATCCCATGACTGGGCTGGGCTACCTGAGCCACCATCTGGGCAGCAGGTTCTTGCGAATAAACTAAACCAGTAGCATGCTCAGGCGATTTCCCAGACACCTTCCCGTAGTGGCCCCAAGGAGTTTGAGGAATGGCATCAGAAAAGGAAACTGGCGCTTCTTTTAAAGGATTGATCCGAAAAGCCGAAACCGCTTCCTCCTCAAAAGAGGCAAGAAAATCTCTTGCCTCATCTCCTAGTATCTCTTCATATTTTTCAACAAATCCTTCTGGAAATTGCATTTAAGTTCTTTTCCTTTCGTAAATATAGGACTGAATTTCCTCCTGCATCTCAAGAGGTAGCATCATGACCGGCTGTCTGGTTTGAAAATTAGGAGTTTCACCAGAAAGGGTCACCACCCGATAGCCCAGACTTTCCCCTAAAATATTAGCGGCAGCATAATCCCATGGTTGCAGATAAGTGACATAGGTCAACAAACGCCCTGACAAAATCTTGGCAAAACTAATGGCCGCACTCCCATAGACACGAACACCGAGGACCGCTCGACTCAAATCAGCCAAGCCCCATTCATTGGTTTCCAGCATGCCACTATTCCCTGCAATAAGGAAATCTCCAAGTGGTTTTGGTTTAAAAGGAGCTAGAGGCTTATCATTTAGACAAACTGGAAAGGCTCCGCCACCGTGGTAACAATCCCCTTTGACCACATCATAAATGAGACCAAACTGACCTTGACCATTCTCAAAATAAGCCATCATAACAGCAAAATCTTCCTGCTGGGCTACAAAGTTATTGGTCCCATCAATGGGATCAATAACCCAAACCCTGCCCTCTTGAACCGAGGCTCGCAGACAACCTTCTTCAGCACAAATCTTATCCTCAGGATAACGGGATAAAATCTCACCAACCAAGAGTTCCTGAACTTCCTTGTCCAGTCTGGTCACCAAATCTGTTGGAGAGGACTTGGTCTCAACACACAAGTCTTCCTGCATGTGGTCAAGGATGTACTGGCCCGCTCTCTTAATAAGCTCTTTAGCAAATTCAAATTTACTTTCCAAGAGAAATCTTCCCTTCCCCTTTTTCCTTGGCAGTCTGAACTGCTCGATAAAGCGAATAGCCACTAACTGTTTCAAATTCTCGGCCCAAACGTTTTTCTTCGCTCTTGCTTGGCACGACCGCTTTGAATTCCTTATAGGATTCCAGTAACTTTTTAGCCTCTACCTTGCCCTCATAGGCAGCTTCAACATCATTAAAAAAAGAAAGCACTGAAGCAAGTTCTTCAGTGCTCCACGACAAATCTAGTGGGTAACTATACTGTTTGTTCATTAACTAATACCAGCTCTCATTCTTGCTTCTTTTAGTTCTTGCTTACGATAACTACGAGGGAGAAAAGCACGAATCTCATCTTCATTAAAACCGATTTGCATGCGTTTAGCATCGATAATAATTGGACGACGCAAAAGACTAGGATACTGCTCAATCAAATGAAGCAATTCCGATACCGAAATACTCTCTACATCAATATTCAATTTTTGAAAAATTTTTGAACGAGTTGAAATGATGTCATCAGTACCATTTTCGGTCAAGGAAAGGATGTGTTGCAATTCTTTTCTTGTTAAAGGACTGGTCATAATATTGTGTTCCACAAAGGGAACCTTATGTTTTTCTAACCAGGCCTTAGCCTTACGACATGATGTACAGCTCGGTGATAGAAATAGTGTAATCATGCTTTTCTCTTCTTATCTATACTTTGCTATTTCTATTATACACAAAAATAAAGCGCTTGACTAGCGATTTTTTAAAAAAAGCCTATTTTTCAAGAAAAATAGACTGTTTGCGAACGATTGATATATTCTGGATTTAGTTAATTCACTCTTAACGATGGTTTTAAATTATATGATTTTTTATATATACAAATTAAAAACGTCTTTCGTTTTACTTCCTACGACTTTTCAGGTACAGAAAACCAAAGAAGCTTTCATAGAGGGTGAAAAAGAGGAGGAAGGCATGAAGGAAGAAGGTCTCTGGCAAAATCAGAATCACTGGATCCTTAGCTGGGTCAAAAAGCCAGGTATCATCTCCCACAAAGAGAATTTGATGGAAAAGAGTAAAGAATTGGTCAAAACCAATCAAAACTCCCCCAAGACCAATCAATACAGGCAAGACAACTAAAGCCAGAAAATTTTTACGATAGAGAGACAAGAATCCCTTTTTCACAATTCCTTTGATAAAGAAATAGAAACTTGGCAGTGTCACTAAGGCTACTAGCTGAACCAAGTGAAAGAGGTTTTTGACCACCGCAAAATGGTGTAGCCCAGCTGCTGACGAACGAAAATCAGGCATCTGCAAGACCTGACTAAAAGGGTTGGTCAGGTAATTCATCAAGATATGAAAGTTGTACTGAATGGTTTCCGGTTTTAGATAGACTCGATTTGTTAAGTTCAACCACTGAATTTCCATAGGATAAAAGATCCAAGCCAGATAGATAGTCAGAAGGATTGAGAGGGAGAGGAGAAAGAACATAGAGCTCCAAAAGATCAATTTAGTTTTCATCAAAGTTCCACTCCGCAAGGCTAGAAACTACATGAGTCGGTGCGATTGGCAGGTCTGCTACTTCTTCTGCCTTGGTAAAACCTGTCGTCACCAAGAGCGTTGGAATGCTATTGTCAATTCCTGCTCGAATATCAGTCAAGTAATTATCCCCAACCATGATTAACTCTTCACGTTCCAAACCTAAGTGCTCAACCGCCTTGTCCATAATAATAGCATTTGGTTTCCCGATATAAACAGGCTTCACTCGTGTTGCTACTTCAAGAAGCGTAATCAGTGAACCAGCACCTGGCAAAAGACCCCGTTCTGTCGGGATATTGAGGTCAGGATTGGTTCCGATAAAGTGAGCTCCCTTTTGAATCGCAAGAGTTGCTGTCGCAAATTTTTCATAGTCGACTTGCCAGTCCAGGCCTACTACTACATAGGCAGGATTCTCCTTGTCTTCGACATAGCCCGCCGCCTTAATGGCATCTTTGAGTCCTGCTTCTCCGATGACATAGACGGTCTTTTCAAGCCCCAAATCATTCATATAATCGATAGTCGCCAAAGTTGCTGTGTAAACAGTCGATAGAGCTGTATCGATATTAAAATTCTGAGCCAACATCTGCTGAACACTCTCAGGAGTGCGGGTTGTATTGTTGGTCACAAAAAGATAAGGAATGTCCCGCTTTTTCAATTCATGGACAAAAGCCTCTCCTGCTGGAATTCGATCCTTCCCCTTATAAATGGTTCCGTCTAAATCAATTAAATAGCCTTTATATTTCATCTATTTCTTCCTAATCCTTTTTTATTTCTTGCCAAGTGATGATAGCTTGGGCATTGGTAGCCCCGTCGCTTGTGATCTCATGCTTGCTTTCCAGTCCAGTCCGTTCAACAGCCGATGTAATCACCCCACCTGGTCGAACTTCCTTGACATACTTGAGATTGATTTTCTTGGGAATATATTGGGTCAAAAAATCCGCTCCCATGACCTCAAAAATCCAATCCAGATACTTACTGTTATTGACATGACCATTCATATCCAAGTCGTAAAAACGAACATGGTAATCCTTGCTGACTGGCTCGTTCAAGGACTCATACTTTGGTCCACGGATGAGCTTTTTATCAAAATCAGACTGGTAAGGAGCCACAATCTCAGGTTCGACAGCATGGACTTTTCGACTATCTCGGTCCATGAGAACAAAGGTCGCCATCATGTGAATGAGCTCCTGCCCCGCTTCATCATAAATGGTAAAGCGACGGTAGCAAAAAAGTCGATTATAGCTCAGGGCTTCCGTTTCGATAGTGATTTCCTCTGCAAAACGAGGCAAACGAACCACCTCAATATCATAATCTGTGATAATCCAGACCAGATTATGCTCTTCCAAAATAGTCTTATCACTAACCCCCAACTCAATAGACTGCATCCCTGAAACTTGCAGGGATAGCAAAATCACATCTGGAAGCTTGATATGACCGTTCATATCAGCCATATCAAAAGGAATTTTCATATTCATTTGATAAGTTAAGCCCATCATCCTACTCCAAAATAAATCGTTCTGCTACAGTGTCTCCTAAAAAGAGACCTCTTTTTGTCATGCGCACGCGATCACCGTCTATTTGCATGAGACCTTGTTGAACCAAATCTCTGACAATTTCTCCATAAAGTCCATCGAAGGACCGTCCAAATTTTTCCTCAAATCGCGCCATGGAGACTCCTGATTTCTTGCGGAGGCCCAAGAACATTTCTTCTTCCATCTGCTCCTTTTGACTCAAGTGCTCTTCTGTGATGCGAGCATTACCTTCCTCAACAGCACTGAGATAATGACGAATCGGACCATGATTTTTATAGCGGACACCATTGACATAACCAGATGCCCCAGCACCGATGCCATAGTATTCAGCGTTGTCCCAGTACATGAGATTGTGGCGACTTTCAAAACCAGGCTTTGAGAAATTGGAAATCTCATAATGCTCAAAACCTGCTCGCTCCAGCTCTGCGATGATGTACTCAAACATCTCCGCTTCCAGTTCCTCCTTAGGCAGAGGCAATTTTCCTCGTCGCATACGGTTCATAAAGACCGTATGGTTTTCTAAAATCAAACTATACAAACTCATATGGGGAATATCCAGCCCAATGGCCTTAGCCACATTGTCCTTAACTTGCTCCATAGTCTGACCAGGCAGTGCATAAATCAAGTCAATAGAGATATTGTCAAAACCAGCCAGTTTCAGGCGGTCGATATTTTCATAAATGTCCTTCTCCAAATGACTGCGCCCAATCTTTTTCAGCATTTTGTTATCAAAAGTTTGCACACCTAGCGAAACACGATTGACAGCCGAGTTTTTCAAAACAGCTATCTTATCTGCATCCAAATCGCCTGGGTTGGCCTCAATGGTCAACTCTTCCAAGACTGACAAATCTAGATTTTTAGTCAAGCCATTTAAGAGCACCTCTAATTGCGGTGCTGACAAAGCCGTTGGCGTCCCACCTCCAATGTAGAGGGTTCGTAACTTTCGGATATCATAAGATTGAAACTCTTCTAACAGATGTTCCAAATAACTATCTACCGGCTGATTCTTGATAAAAACTTTGGAAAAGTCACAGTAATAACAAATCTGGGTACAAAACGGGATGTGCACATAGGCTGACGTTGGTTTTTTCTGCATAGTACTTATTATACCACAAAGACAGGCTACGAGAAAAAAATCACCATCCCCAGATACATAGTCCGTCCAGAGATGGTGATGGTTTATTCTTCTGTTATGTCAATAACAATCTCTTCTGATTCATCAAGAGTTTCGGCCTTTTCTTGCCATTGCTCCTTGAGATTATTGAATCGATCTTTTGATGCTTCTGTCGCTTGACGAGCACATGATTTGGCTTGAGCAAGGACACTGTTCACAGTGATTTCACCTGACTCAACCTGTTCTTTGGTTTTAAGAACAAAATCTGTAGCCTGCTCCTTGACTTCTGTCAGTTTTTCACAGACCTGCTCCTTGGCATACTCAGGATCTTCTTTCAAATCATCTAGAAAATCTTGAGCCTGACTGCAAACTTGTTTGCCCTTGTCGCTTGTTAAAAACAAGGCAAGAGCTGCACCTGAAACGGTTCCTAAAAGGATTGAGGATAGTTTACCCATAAGAATTCTCCTTTTTTATTTTTTGAAAAATTTACTTGCAAGACGAAGAGCTGACAAACTTGCACCAGTCTTAATGGTTTTTGAACCAGCTGATGAAGCTTTCTTGCTCAAGACACGCGCATGGTCATTGAGGTCTGAAACAGATAGAGATAAATCTGCAACTGCACTAAAGAGTGGATCAATCGTTGCCACCTTGACATTGATATCATCTGCCAAGACATTGACCTTAGACAGCAATTCATTGGTATGATGCAAGGTCACATCCACATCTGAAGTTAAGGTTTTAATCGTCTTCTCTGTTTCATCGATCACACGTCCAAGCTTTTGTACAGTAATGATTAGATACACTAAAAAGACAATCAAAGCAAGGGCTACAAGAATATATGCAACTTCTAACATTTAGTTTTCCTCCTCTGAAATATAGTAAGGGGCCTTCTTTCGATTTTGATATAGAATGATAAAAATACCCAGTCCTATAAGGACAACTGATAGCCATTGGGACACTCGAAGGCCAAAGAACATGAGGCTATCTGTCCGCATGCCTTCGATGACCATACGACCTAAACCATACCAAATCAAGTAGAAGGCAGTGATATGACCTCGTCTGAGGCTCTTCCATTTTCGTCTGGCAATCAAAATCAAGGCAAATCCAAGTAGATTCCAAAGAGACTCATAAAGGAAGGTCGGCTGACGGTAGCTCCCTTCAATATACATCTGGTCACGGATAAAGCCAGGTAGATAATCCAGATTATCCACTGCTGCACCATAAGCTTCTTGGTTAAAGAAATTGCCCCAGCGACCCAAACTTTGGGCAATCATGACGCTAGGTGCCGCAATATCTAGAAAATCCCAAGTATTGATGAGTTTACGATCAGCAAAGATATAAAGTACAAGGGCACCAGTTATCAAACCACCGTAAATGGCCAAACCACCATTCCAAATGGCAAAAATCTCTCCCAAATTCTGACTATAGTAATCAAAACGGAAAATGACATAGTAGAGACGAGCTCCTAAAATAGCCAAGGGAAAGGCTATCAAGATGAAATCTAAAATATCGTCTGGTATGATCTTCTTTCTAGGCGCTTCTTTCATGGTCAAATAAACTGCAAGAATCAAGCCTGTCACAATACACAAGGCATACCAACGAATGGCTAGAGGGCCTAGATGAATAGCAATTGGATCAAGCATTAGGCACCTCGTTTTGAGCAATGAGATTTGTCAAGCGTTCTTCGAACAAACGTGTCGCATCAAAGCCCATTTCCTTGGCACGATAATTCATGGCAGCTGCCTCAATCACGACAGAAATATTACGACCTGTTTTAACTGGGATACGGATACGAGGAATGGATACGCCAGAAATTTCAAGTTCCTCTGCATTATTTCCTAGACGATCAAAGGTCTTATGTGTATCATAGTTTTCCAAGTAAACAGCCAGCTGGACTTGTGAAGAATCCTTGACCGCACTCGCACCGTAGAGGCTCATAACATCGATAATCCCAACCCCACGAATTTCAATCAGGTGTCTCAAGATTTCAGCTGGTTCACCCCAAAGAGTAATCTCATCCTTGGCAAAAATATCGACCCGGTCATCAGCTACCAAGCGGTGGCCACGTTTGACAAGCTCTAGACCTGTCTCACTCTTACCGATGCCACTATCGCCCTGAATCAAGACACCCATTCCATAGATATCCATCAAGACCCCGTGCACACTGGTCCGTTCTGCTAAACGTGAATCCAGATAACTAGATAACTCTCCAGATAAACGACTGGTTGCCGTACGGCTAGTTAAAATAGCAATCTTACATTCTCTGGCTGCCTTTAGCATCTCCTCTGGAACCACCAAACCACGGGCAACAATAACCGCAGGTGTCTCAGGTAGAAACATTTTTTTCAAGACTTGGTAACGGTTATGAGAGGACATCGAAACGAGATAGGACCACTCCTTCATTCCCAAGAGCTGGATTCGCTCAGGCGTATAATAGTCAAAATAGCCCGTCATTTCAAGACCAGGTCGCGTAATGTCCGCGGTATTGATTTCCTTTTCAAGTAATTCTGGTTCGCCATAGACAATGTCTAGTCTGAGCTTTTCAATCACTTCTTTTACTAAAACCGACATCATTTCCTCCTTCAAATGAGTTCTTCTCTCTATTATATCAAATTGTAGGAGGATATTTGAGATTTTTGCAGGCTTTGTAGTATTTATTTAAAAGAAAAAGACTAGATTTCTCTAGCCTTTCATTTCTAATTAGAATTTTTTACGTTTACGAGCTGCTTCTGATTTACGTTTACGTTTTACAGAAGGTTTTTCATAGAATTCACGTTTGCGTGTTTCTTGAAGAGTACCAGCTTTAGTAACCGCACGTTTGAAACGACGAAGTGCGTCGTCAAGAGATTCATTCTTACGTACTACTGTTTTAGACATTTTTTTCACTCCCTTCAAGTTCAATATCTATTCTATTTTACACGTAAAAGGAATAATTGTCAAGAAAAAACTGCCATAAACTTATATTATCTTCAATTTTAATCTTATTTAATCTTGTTAAAATTGATTAACATTTATAGATGGAAATGATATAATAGTGGCACATATTGATTAGCAAAAATTAGGGCACCTCTAAAAACCTATCCAATGGACACCAAAATATGAGATAATAGCCTTATCATAAGATGAGGTTATTA
>NZ_JAHZPT010000028.1:0-24416 GCF_019929545.1 Streptococcus mitis | reverse complement strand
AATACAGAAACAGGCGACGTCTTCGTTAAGAATAACGGTAACTGGGATAAAGAAGGCAACATCAAAGGCCCTAAAGGGGACAAAGGTGAACAAGGTCTTCAAGGTCGTGATGGTCAAGACGGAGCACAAGGTTTACCAGGACGCGACGGACGTGATGGCGCAGCAGGTCGTGACGGACGTGATGGACGCGACGGTAAAGACGTATTGAACGGCAAAGTTGATCCAACTACAGAAGGTAAAGACGGCGATAAATACGTTAACACAGAAACAGGTGACGTTTTCGTTAAGAATAACGGCAACTGGGAAAAAGAAGGCAACATCAAAGGACCTAAAGGTGACAAAGGTGAACAAGGTCTTCAAGGACCTGCTGGTCGTGACGGAGCACAAGGTTTACCAGGCCGCGACGGACGTGATGGAGCAGCAGGTCGTGACGGACGTGATGGACGCGACGGAAAAGACGTATTGAACGGCAAAGTTGATCCAACTACAGAAGGTAAAGACGGCGATAAATACGTTAACACAGAAACAGGTGACGTCTTCGTTAAGAATAACGGCAACTGGGAAAAAGAAGGTAACATCAAGGGACCTAAGGGTGACAAAGGGGAACGTGGAGAAGATGGTAAGACTCCAGAAGTAACTGTAACTCCAGGTAAAGATGGCCATAGTACCGACATTACATTCACTGTTCCAGGAAAAAATCCAGTTACAGTAAATGTTAAGGACGGAGAAAATGGTCTAAATGGTAAAACTCCAAAAGTTGATTTGCTTCGTGTCGAAGGACAAAACGGCAATCCATCTCATACAATTGTGACATTCTATACTGATGAAAACAATGATGGTAAGTACACTCCAGGAACTGATGAACTTCTAGGTTCTGAAATGATTAAAGATGGTGCTAAAGGTGCGGACGGACGTGATGGTAAATCATTAATTACTGTAAAAGATGGTAAAGAAACTAAAGTTTACCAAGAAGATCCAGTACATCCAGGTCAACCATTGAACCCAGAAAAACCTCTTGCAGTTATTAAAGATGGAGTGGACGGTGTCTCTCCAACAGTAACAGCTGTTCGTAAGGATGAAGAAGGTCATAAAGGTGTAGAAATCACTGTTGATAACCATGATGGTTCACAACCAACTACAGTCTTTGTTCAAGATGGTGCTAAGGGAGAAACTGGTGCAACCGGTCAGGATGGACAAACTCCTACAATCACTACTCAACGTGGACAAGATGGCCAAAGCACTGTTGTAACTATCACAACACCAGGTAAAGATCCAGTAACCTTTACAGTAAAAGATGGTAAGAATGGTAAGGATGGACGTACACCAACTATTGACTTAAATGCATTGGTGGAAGCAGTTAGAAGAGGTGTTGGATCAACTTCTAATTCACAACCTTCTGGAACATCAAGAAGTGCAAGAAATAGAAGAGCATTACCAGATGAAGATAGAAGTGCAACTGAGTCATCAGAAACAGTACAACCATCAACTACAGGTTCAACAGGTTCACAACCAGCAACTGCAGGTTCAACAGGTTCACAACCATCAGCTACAGGCTCAACAGCATCACAACCAACATCAACTCAACCTAAACCATCAGGTGAATATGCGGGAACCGAAATAAAAGCATATTATGATAATAATAATAATGGTGTATTTGATGAAGGTGATGAGTTGATATCAAGTACTGTTATTCCTCCTGCTCCAAAAGGAGAGAATGGTAATGATGGTAAAGATGCGATAAGAGGAGCTGAATTATTAAGTGGAATTATAGCTCCAAGGCCAGAAGATGGTAAAGACGGTGATACTTATATCGACGCTAATACAGGTGATGTTTACAAGAAAGAAAATGGTTCTTGGAACAAGATTGGTAATATCCGTGGACCTCAAGGAGTAGCCGGCGAAAAAGGCGAAAAAGGCGAAAAAGGTGAAAAAGGTGAAAAAGGTGAAAACGGAGCTAATGGAGCAGACGGTAAATCACCAGTTGTAAATGTAACGGACAATGGAGATGGAACACACTCTATTACTGTTAGAAACCCTGATGGTTCTGAATCAACAACTAAAGTTAAAGATGGTAAAGACGGTAAAACTGCCAATATCACTACAACAGAAAATCCAGATGGAAGCCACACAATCACTGTAACAAATCCAGACGGAACAACTAAAGAAACAGTTGTTAAAAACGGTAAAGACGGTAAGACTCCAAAAGTTGAAGTAACGGATAACGGAGATGGAACTCATACTGTTAAAGTTACGGATGGAGACGGCAATGTTACCAACGCTATCATCAAAGATGGTAAAGACGGTAAAGCTGCAACAGCAACAACTACTGAAAACCCAGATGGAAGCCACACAGTAACAATCACTAACCCAGACGGAACTAAGAATGAGTTTGTTGTGAAAAATGGACGTGACGGTGTTGACGGACGTACTCCAACCGCATCTGTTCGTGATAATGGAGACGGAAGTCATACAATCGTTATTACAAATCCAGAAGGTGTGACAACTGAAACCACAGTTCGTGATGGTAAATCACCAAAAGTGACTATAACTGATGAACAAAATGGAACTCATAAGATCTCAGTTCTAAATGGTGATGGAACAACTACTGAAACAATCATTAAAGATGGTAAATCACCAGTAGCAACTGTTACTGACAACCATGATGGTACTTACACAATTCGTGTAGAAAACGGTAATGGTACTGTTTCTGAAACCACAGTTCGTGACGGTAAATCACCAACTGCTAAGGTTGTGGATAACGGAGATGGAACTCACACTATCACAGTTGTGAACTCAGACGGTACAACTACAACAACAACAGTTCGTGATGGTAAAGAACCAAAACTTGAAGTGATTGATAACAACAATGGTTCACATACTATTAAAGTGACAGGTGCTGATGGTAAAGAAACTACAACTACAATCTTTGATGGTAAATCACCAAAAGCGAACATCGTTGATAACGGAGATGGAACTCATACATTAACAATCGTAGATTCTGATGGTCGTGAATACAAATCTATTATCAAAGATGGTAAAGACGGTAAAGATGGCGTTTCACCAACTGTAACTGTTAAAAATAATAACGATGGAACTCACGTTGTAACAATCACTAATCCTGATGGAAGTAAGACAGAAATGGTGATTAAAGACGGTAAAGATGGTAAATCACCAAAAGTTTCTGTTGAAGATAATGGTGATGGTAGTCATACAATCACAATCATCAATTCTGATGGAACTGTGACAAAAACAGTTATTAAAGATGGAAAAGATGGTAGAGATGGACGTGATGGTCGAGACGGCAAAGACGGAAAATGTGGATGCCAAGACAAACCAGTAACACCATCAAATGACAAACCAGTTCCTCCAACACGTAATGTGCCAGAAGGACCAACGTTTGCAATGCCAGAACCACCAGTTCATGAATTGCCAGAATTCAACGGTGGTGTGCCAGGAATGCCAGAAGTTCATGAATTGCCAGAATTTAACGGTGGAGTACCAGGTATGCCTGAAGTTACTGAAGTACCAGAATTAGATATGCCAACAGTACCAGCACAACCAACACCAAGTGTACCGGTTAAACCTGTACCAGTACAACCAACACCAAATGTACCGACACCAGAAGTGCCAGTACAACCAACTCCAGTTGTTCCAACACCAGAAGTACCGGTTAAACCAGTACCAGCGGTTCCAGAACAACCAGTAGTACCAACACCGGCTCAACCAGCAACTCCAGTAAATGCTAACCCAGTAGTACCAACTACAGTTAAAGAAAACCATGGGGACAAATTACCAGAAACTGGAAGCCAATCTGATTATATCTCTGTTCTTCTAGGTAGCGGTATTCTATTGAGCCTATATGTAGGTCGAAGAAAAGAAGATTAATCAGCAAAAAGCAGTCACTAATTTCTCGAAAGAAGATGATAAGTGATAGATCTCGAATGAAAGAATATTCTTAGAATGATTTTCCTATGATGGAAAAGACTGCTAAAAACCTTGAGTGGTAACGCTCAAGGTTTTTTTGGATGAGTGATGTTTGTCTGAAAATCTTGATTGAGTCTAAAAATGCCACCCTATTAGGTGGCGATCATTGATTTAGACTTTTAAAAATTCTTTATTTTTTACTGAATCGCTGCGACCAAGTCTTGAGCTTGTTTTTCAAGTGAGTTTAGGACTGATTCTTCGAGAACCAATTTTCCATCTGCCCAAGCAGAGTCGTTGACACGTGCCGCAGTGAAATCACCAACGATTTGTGTACGGATAAATGGCAAGAGGTCTTTGTAAATAGCGAAGAGGTGATCGTGACCTGCATTAGCTACAGATGATACGGTGACAAACTTGTCTTGAAGGGCAGAAGCACCACGTGTATCAGATAAGTTAAGGGCACGAGATAGCCAGTCAAGCAAGTTTTTCACTGTACCAGGGATAGAGAAGTTGTAGACTGGAGAGAAGATCCAGATAGCATCCGCAGCGAGAACTGCTTCACGAGCAGCAGCTACAGCTGGATGTGTTGGAACTTCCAAATCTTGGCTGAAGAGAGGAAGGGCTGAATAATCAAGGTAGCTAACTTCTGCTTTACCATCAAGTGCTTTCTCAGCTTCGAGAGCCATTTGGTGGTTGAAAGAACCTTGGCGTAGTGATCCGACGATAAATAATACTTTTTTAGACATGATGTGTCTCCTTTTTCTTAAATTTCCGAGAAGTCTCTCGTTGTTATAAAATATATTACAACAAAACAAAAGGACTTGCAAGAAATTTGCTCAGAGTTTATTTGAAAATTATAAAATTGCTGAAACTCTAGTCACTTGCCAATGGAAAAGTAAGAACAGTTTTTTGGATTCTGGTTTTCTTTGATTTTATAGAAGTATTCTAACATTCTCTTGTAATATGATGACATAAGTGCTAAAATAAACAAGAAAACTCGCAATAGAAACCGCATAACAGCTATTTTCCGGTATCATTTCATAAATAATTAAAGGAACAATAATGGCATTGAAGAATGCTTCTAAAAAGGGGTGGAGATCATGTAAGGAACAGATTAACAAGTGACGGACAAAAGAAATAATAATACACTTGTTAAAGGAGAAAAAATGTTAATAAGAAATTATCGGAAAAATATTGGCCTGATGGCCGGAGTTGAGTTTTTTGCATTTCTAGGGATTACCAGTTTTTGGATTCTCTTTCTCAGTCAAAACGGAATGTCTCTTTGGCAGATTGGACTTCTGGAGAGTATTTTTCATACGACCAGTCTTCTCTGTGAAATTCCATCTGGTATGTTAGCTGACCGCTATTCCTATAAGACCAACCTTTATTTAAGTCGTATAGCAGGAATTGTGTCTTCTATTCTCATGTTGGCTGGGCAAGGAAATTTTTGGATTTATGCACTAGCTATGGCGATAAATGCCTTGTCTTATAATTTTGATTCAGGAACAAGCGCAGCAATGGTCTATGACTCGGCTGTAGAGGCTGGACTTAAGAAGCGTTACTTATCTATTTCAAGTTTTATGTCAGGAGTAGCAGAAGGAACTCGGTCTTTGGGGACAGTGTTGGCGGGATTTTTTGTCCATGGTCAATTGCACCTGACCTACTATATCATGATTGCCACTTCTATCATAGTTCTTTTCCTGATTTGGATGCTGAAAGAACCCAGTGTCAAGGTAGAAAAAGCTGATAGTGTGACCATGAAACAGATTATTTGGACTGTTAAGGAAGAGTTGGGGCGAAATCCTATGCTGTTTAACTGGATGATTTTATCTCAGATTGTCGGAACACTTATGTGCATGTTTTATTTTTACTATCAAAATCAGTTACCGGATTTAAGTAGCTGGCAAATTTCAGCAGTTATGCTACTTGGTAGTCTCCTGAATATCCTTGCAGTCTATCTAGCGAGTAAGATTGGAAAGAAATATGCTGCCTTGAAGATTTTCCCTCTTCTCGTCCTGCTGACTGGAGTCACCTATATGCTGTCCTACTTTGGAACACCTCTAATCTATATTTTGATTTATTTGATTAGTAATGCTCTATATGCTCTTTTTCAGCCGATTTTTGACAATGATTTGCAAGAGCGCCTTCCAAGTGAAGTAAGGGCAACCATGCTGAGTGTCTACTCTATGATGTTTAGCCTAAGTATGATTGTATTCTTCCCACTGACAGGCTGGTTGATTGACCATTTAGGCTTTGTAGTAGCATTTCTTTATCTAGGATTCTTTTTAGTCATGATTAGCCTTCTACTAGCTATCTTTTTAGGAAAAATGGCTAAAAGAATGAATGATGAAATCATTTCATAGATTCAAAGAACTTACGAAAACTTGAGTACCAAAGCTCAGGTTTTTTAATAGGTTGATTTTGAAGCTGTCTTTACTTTTCTTGCTCGGTTTTAAACAAGAAAAATCGGTTTGCTTTGAAGGAAGAAATAAAGTGCGATTGTTCTTGCATTCACTTGTAATAAAGCCCAATAGATGGTAAAATAGACGAGTGAAAAAAAGACAAAATAAAGCAAAAAATAATCTACTGTGGCAGTATGGTCTAGGGATGACGATTTTGTTTGTGGTTATCAGTGCTTCCTTTCTGTATCTGGTTTCTCTCGGCATGAAACCCTATCAAACAGCTAAAAGTGAAGGAGAAAAATTAGCTCAGCAGTATGCAGGATTAGAGCAGGCTGATCAGGTTGATTTATACAATGGCTTGGAATCTTACTACAGTGTTCTTGGTCGTAATAAACAGCAAGAAGCGCTTGCTGTCCTGATTGGAAAAGATGACCATATGATCTACGTTTATCAGCTAAATCAAGGTGTTTCACAAGAAAAAGCAGAAGCGGTTTCGAAGGAAAAAGGAGCTGGCGAGATTGACAAGATTACCTTTGGCCGTTATCAAGACAAGCCAATCTGGGAAGTTAAGTCAGGATCTGATTTTTATCTAGTAGATTTTGAAACAGGAGCATTGCTCAATAAGGAGGGCTTATGAAACTATCCAAGCGTGTTTCAGAAATGGAAGAAAGTGTCACTTTAGCTAGTGATGCGAGAGCAAAAAAATTAAAAGCTCAAGGTAAGGATGTCCTTTTCTTGACCTTGGGACAACCAGATTTTCACACTCCTGAAAATATTCAGGATGCAGCAGTTAAAGCTATTCGAGAAGGACAGGCTTCCTTCTATACAGTAGCTTCAGGCCTACCAGAATTAAAAGCTGCGGTGAATACCTACTTCGAGCGCTACTATGGCTATTCTGTCGCAAGTAACGAGGTTACCTTTGCTACAGGTGCCAAGTTCTCCCTCTATACTTTCTTTATGGCTGTAATCAATCCTTTAGATGAGGTTATTATTCCAACTCCATACTGGGTTAGTTATGGAGACCAGGTCAAGATGGCAGAAGGGATTCCAGTCTTTGTTCAAGCTAAAGAAGACAATGATTTTAAAGTCACAGTGGATCAACTAGAACTAGTTAGGACAGATAAGACAAAGGCTTTGGTTCTCAATTCACCATCTAATCCGACTGGTATGATCTATACTCGTGAAGAATTACTAGCTATCGGAAATTGGGCAGTTGAGCATGACATTCTGATTTTAGCAGATGATATATACGGTCGCCTTGTTTATAATGGAAATGAATTTGTTCCAATCTCAAGTCTATCAGAAGCAATTCGTAAGCAAACCATTGTTATCAACGGTGTATCTAAGGCTTATGCCATGACAGGTTGGCGGGTAGGTTATGCAGTGGGTGATCCAGAAATCATTGCTGCTATGAGCAAATTGACAGGTCAAACAACTTCTAACCTAACTGCTGTTTCACAATATGCAACCATCGAAGCCCTAACTGGACCGCAAGATTCTGTGGAAGTTATGCGTCAAGCATTTGAAGAACGTCTCAATACCATCTATCCAATCTTGTGTGAAGTCCCTGGTTTTGAAGTCGTTAAGCCACAAGGAGCCTTCTATCTCTTCCCGAATGTTAAAAAAGCCATGGAGATGAAAGGTTATACGGATGTGACTGACTTTACAACAGCTATTCTTGAGGAAGTTGGTTTGGCACTCATAACAGGAGCTGGCTTTGGAGCGCCAGAAAATGTCCGCCTCAGCTATGCGACAGACCTAGACACGCTTAAAGAAGCAGTTAAACGCTTGAAAGCATTTATGGAAAAATAAAAGAAAAAGAAAAGGAAAAATAATGACAAAACGTGTAACGATTATTGATGTAAAAGACTATGTTGGTCAAGAAGTGACGATTGGCGCTTGGGTTGCCAACAAATCAGGAAAAGGGAAAATCGCCTTCTTACAATTGCGTGATGGAACAGCCTTCTTCCAAGGTGTAGCCTTTAAACCAAACTTTTTAGAAAAATTTGGTGAAGAAGTGGGACTTGAAAAGTTTGATGTTATCAAACGCTTGAGCCAAGAAACTTCTGTTTATGTGACAGGGATTGTCAAAGAAGACGAACGTTCTAAGTTTGGCTATGAGTTGGATATCACAGACATCGAAGTGATCGGTGAGTCTCAAGATTACCCAATCACACCAAAAGAACACGGGACAGACTTCTTGATGGACAACCGTCACTTGTGGCTCCGTTCTCGCAAGCAAGTAGCGGTGATGCAAATCCGTAACGCTATCATTTATGCAACTTATGAGTTCTTCGACAAGAACGGCTTCATGAAATTTGATAGCCCAATTCTTTCAGGAAACGCGGCAGAAGATTCAACTGAACTCTTTGAAACGGACTACTTCGGAACGCCAGCCTACTTGAGCCAATCAGGTCAACTTTACCTAGAAGCAGGTGCTATGGCTCTTGGTCGTGTATTTGACTTTGGTCCAGTATTCCGTGCTGAAAAATCAAAAACACGCCGTCACTTGACTGAGTTCTGGATGATGGATGCAGAATACTCATACTTGACACACGATGAGTCACTTGACTTGCAAGAAGCTTATGTAAAAGCTCTTCTTCAAGGTGTTCTTGATCGTGCGCCTCAAGCCTTGGAAACATTGGAACGTGATACAGAACTCTTGAAACGCTACATTGCAGAGCCCTTCAAACGTATCACTTACGATCAAGCCATTGACCTCTTGCAAGAGCATGAGAATGATGAAGATGCTGACTACGAACATCTTGAGCATGGTGATGACTTTGGTTCACCACATGAAACTTGGATTTCAAACCACTTTGGTGTGCCAACATTTGTCATGAACTACCCAGCAGCCATCAAGGCCTTCTACATGAAACCAGTTCCTGGAAATCCAGAGCGCGTGCTTTGTGCAGATTTGCTTGCACCAGAAGGTTATGGAGAAATCATCGGTGGGTCTATGCGTGAGGAAGACTACGATGCATTAGTTGCTAAGATGGATGAACTTGGCATGGATCGTACAGAATATGAATTCTACCTTGACCTTCGTAAATACGGTACAGTTCCACACGGAGGATTTGGTATCGGTATCGAGCGTATGGTAACCTTCGCAGCAGGAACAAAACACATCCGTGAAGCTATCCCATTCCCACGTATGTTGCACCGTATTAAACCGTAAATAAAAAATCAAAGTAAGAGGTCATATCGGTCTCTTACTTTTTTAGAATTAAATTTCTAGAAAACACATTAATATATATATATATATTAAAATTTCCTACATATTTTGCATATAAACGTAGACAATTTAATTGAAATAATGTTATAATGTAAATTAGGGATTAAGTACCTAAGTGTAGCTGCTTTAATGTATAAATTAAGCTGGAAATGGAGGCGTTTTCTAAATACTTGGGTGTAATTCCGCAATTAACATATATTTTAAAAAAAGGAGAAACCATGTATTCAAGAATGGAAAAAAATCACGGACAAAAAGTGCAACGCTTTTCAATCCGTAAGTATAGTTTTGGTGCGGCATCAGTAGCTGTAGCAGCTTACATGATGTTTGGTGGAGCAGCAACTGTTCAGGCTCACGAGCAAGGTACATCAACTACAGTGACTAGCGAAAAGGTTAACTCTGATGCTGGAAATCAAGCAGATTCAACCATGCCTCTAGCTTCGACTGGAACTGCTACACCAACAGCTGAGCAACCATCAACACCAGCGCCTGCAGCAACGCAACCAACAGCACCGACTGAAACACCAAAAGCCGAAGAAGCTCTAGCACCAGCTTCAAAGGCTGACACAAGCAAATTGGAAGCAGCTATTGCTCGTATGGAAGCAGCTCTTGAGAAAGCAGGTCTAACTGAAAAGACTGCCTCAGCCATTGAAGCAGCAAAAGCAGAACTTGCTAAGGCTCAAGCCCTTTTGTCAAACGATAAAGCGACACAAAAAGAAGTTGATTTTTCAACAAGTTCATTGAAAAACAGAGCTTTCGTTGTTGAAAGTATGCCAAAAGCATCTGCAGACAAGAAAGAAAACAAAAACCAAGATTCACGTAATGGAAAAGCTATTCCAGGACAAGGTGAAAGTGGATTTAGAGATGGAGCTGCAACAGCTAATCCAATTATTCCTGCTACTGAAGGACCAACAAATAACAATAAATTAGGTTCAGGAAACAACCCAGCTGATGGTGTATTTGAAAGTGCAAAAAATCAATTTGGTGATATTGATTTTGCTAATGCTACAGAAAAAAGTAAAGAAGTTAAAAAACAATGGTCAAGATCTACTGCATCTCAAGGTGGGAATACTGAAATTTTAGGTAGTTTAACTTATAACTGGAAAGAAAAAGAAATTACCGCAGCAGAAGCTAACAATAATAATGCCTTGAATGGTTGGAAAATTGAAAGTGGAGAAAAAGTAACTGCAGTTAAACCTGAAGCACCAACTAATGTTTCAGCTGATCGTCCAGCAGGTTTCGATCCTAAACCATCGAAAGTGTATGATTTAGATGGAAAAGTTACTCAAAGAGATAATGAGAATCCAGCTCCAGAAAACCCACTTGGTGTAAATGCTGCTAACCAAAGTTATGCGAATGGTGTGAACTACTCAGGTATGGTAGGAACTCATGATTTACCAAAAGGATATTATCTAGAATTAGGAAAACAAGGTACAAAAATTTCGAAAGAGTACGCAGTAAATGGAAATTCTAGAGTGATGCTAAGTGCTATCACAGGTGGTGCTTATGGTAATGCCGGAACTGCTGGAACAGGTGAAAAAGTAAAAATTACTGTTAAAGACGACAAAGGAAATGTAATTGCTAGCATCAGAGATGACCGTACGATTGGTGAAAAATTCGAAGAATCACATATTTCTGAACCTGCTGGTGATGGAGGAAATGGTGACGGTTGGGCTGAATACCGTGCGATCTATGAAATTCCAAAAGATGTCACAAAAATTAAAGTTGAAATTGAAGCTTTAAACGATGGTACAGCGATTAACAATTCATATTTAAAAGGAACAAATACTAAGGTAACAGATGGTTACTTCGTTGGTGCTGTTAACTTGGCAGTTGGTACTGGTGTAGAAATGACTACCAATGTTAAAAGCAACAAGAAGGAAGGTAAGTTCGGAGAAGATAATCTGTATAAATCAAAACAAAAAGGTGAATTCGAATTTACAGTAAACAGTGTTGGTGGAACTCGTCTATACGGATCTGCAGAAACAGAAATCGAAGTTCCTGAAGGGGTAGATCTTCCAAATAATATTACAAATCCAACAGGATGGGTTTGGTTTGGAGATACACCGGTTGCTCCTAATAATATTCAATGGGATCCAGCAACTAGAAAATTAAGATTAAAATATAATACATCAAAATCTAATAACGGCGACGCTCCATATATCGGTGTAGGTTCTAATGGTGGTAAGAATGATGGAGTGCGTAAATTCAGATTGCCATTTACAACCGCTGATAACTATAAAGGTACAGCTACATTTAAAGTGAAAACATCATTACCAAATGGTTTGCGAGATGGAGAAGATAATAAACTGTTAAATACAGGTGATGTTTCTAATGCTGATGGTAAATATCATCCAGTAGTAAATGGTGTAAGAAATACTGACCAACCAGATTACTACTACAATAAAACTATTTATATTGATACAGTTAAGCCACAAACTCCAACAGTAGAAGCAGTTCATACAGACAGTGTTACTGGAGAAAAAACTGATAAAAAACAACCAACAGAATTATTAATTTCTGTAGTACCTGCAGAAAAAGATCCTAACTTAACAGATGAAGCTAGAGAAAAACAAGATATTGCAGCTAACGATAAAAATAATGGAACCACTCGTAATGCTGATACGGAAGTAGACAATATTAAAAAAGCTATTGGTGGCTTAACTTCAATGAAAGTTACTTTACCAAATAGTAAAACACCGATTACATTAACGAAAAAAGAAGACGGTTGGTATAACGGTGAAACAAAAGTAGAAGTACGTGATGGTAAATTAGTTGTACCAGTTCCTGCGGGTACTGATTTAACAGAAGCAAGTGATACAACTAACCCAGATAAACGTATTAAAGTTACAGTATTAGACAAGGCAGGAAACGAATCAGATCCAGCATATGGAGATGTTATCAATAATGCTCCGACTGTAGAAACTAAGAAAAAAGATATCTATGTTTATAAAACTCCAGCAGATAAAAAGTTAACGGCTGATGAAGTACTTAAAAAATCAGAAGCTACCGCTACTGACTTAGAAGATGATCGTGATGGTGTTGATTCTACTAAACCAACGATTGCTGTAAGTAATGACGGTGGGTTAGATTCAACTAAGCCAGGAGATTATACAGTAAGAGTTCAAGCTACAGATAGTGAAGGTAAAAAATCTAATATTGATACTACAACAGTTCACGTATTAGATTTAATTACAGTAGATCCAACAGTAACAGCTGACCCAACAAATCCAAGTACAACAGCTCCAGTATCTCCAAAAACAGCTGATACACCAGTTAAACCAGGAGATGAAAATTATGGTAAATACCCAGCTGGTGTAACACGTGATGACTTAGTTAAAGAAGTGACACGTACGGTTAAATTTATCAATGTTAATGATAAAGATAATCCAAACGCTCAACCTATCGACCCAGAAACGGCTCCAGATAGAGTTCAAAAAGTAACTTACAAACGTACAGCAACTGTAAACCCAGAAACAGGTGAAGTAAAATACTCTGATTGGACTGTTTATGAAGGAGCAGAAATATCAGATGCTTCAGTAGAAGATGGAAAAGGTAAATTTAATGAAGTTACTTCTCCAGTAATTGAAAACTACTTACAAGTAGAGCCTGCTGATAAAACTATCGAAGAAAAAGAAGCACCAATACCATCTGAAACAGGTGAAGTTACTAATGAAGTAGTGAAAGTTCTTTATAAAGAAATTGGATCATTTACACCTGAGTATCCAGCTGGTAAGAAACCACAAGATGCACCAGATACAATTAAATATCCAAACAATCCAAATGACCCAACAAAACCTGGTGATTTCAGTAAGGTAGTTATTCCTTATGTAGATGGATATGTTCCAAAATATAATGGAGTAGAATTAACACCAGTTGATCCTGCAGATCCATCTAAAGGATACAAAGTTCCAGATAACTTTGACCCAACTGATAAATTCGGTAAGACTCCAATTCAATATGCACCTGGAATTCAAAAAGCTACAGTTAACTTTGTTTCTGTAGATGCAGCTGGTAAAGAAACACCATTAGATGAGAAGTTTAATATTACTGATCTTTCAGGTAAAGCTGGAACACAAATTCCAGAAGATAAAATTCAAGCTCGTCTTGATGTGTTAAAATCAATGGGTTACACAGTTAAAGAAAATCCATTCGATCAAGATCCAACATTTGATTCTGATTCAGATAAAGATCAAAGCTTTACAATTAAGTTAACTCCAAAAGTTTCAACACCAACTCCTGTTTATGTTGTGGAAGGTGATAAACCAACAGCAGAAAAACTAAAAAATGCGGTTACTACAGAAGGAAATGACAAAACTGTAGATGAAACTAAGATTCCTGAAACAAAAGGAAAAGTTGGAGATGATACATTAACTGCACCAGTAACAGTAACATACGGTTCAGGTGATAATAAACGTGAAGAAACTGTTAATGTACCAGTGAAAGTTGTTCAAGGATACCCACAAATCGTACCAGTAGATCCAAAAACTGCTCCAAAAGCAGAAGATAGCATTGACCCATCTGATTATCCAGAAGGTGCGAAATTCACTTATGAAAAAGAACCTGATACATCATCAACTGGAGATAAAGAAGTTAAGGTTATCGTAACGGATAAAGATGGTAACGAATTAGTAAAAGTACCAGCAACAGTACGTGTAGTTGGAGCTTATAGACAGTATGTGCCTGTTGATACTAAACCTGAGACAGTCTTGGCTAAAGATAATATTGATCCAGAAGAGTTTCCAGAAGGAACAACATTTGAGTACAAGGATAAAGATAATAAACCAGTAGATACAAAAACAACAGGAGATAAAGATGTTGTTGTTGTAGCAAAACTTAACGGTGAACCAATTGCAGAAATTCCAGCGAAAGTTACTGTAGTAGGTCCTAAGACTCAATATGTAGTAGCAAATCCTGAAAATACTCAACCAAAACCAGCAGACAGCCTTGTAGATAAAGAGAAATATAGCTTCCCTGATAATGCTACTTTCGAATACAAAGAGAAAGTAGATACAAAAACATCAGGTGAAAAAGATGTAACTGTAGTTGTTAAAGATGAAGGTAAAGATACAATCGTAGAAGTACCTGCGAAAGTTAAAGTGGTACAAGGAAATCCACAAATCATTCCTGTAGATCAAGGTCAACCACTTGCAGAAAACAGTATTAACAAAGGTGATTATCCAGAAGGTGCTACATTCGAATACGAAAAAGTAGATGGAAAAGATCCGGTTAATATTTCGGAAGCTGGGGATAATCCAGTAACAGTTGTAGTTAAGGACAAAGATGGTAATGTATTAGTTAAAGTACCAACAACAGTGCGTGTCGTAGATGCTTACAGACAATATGTACCAGTAAATACTGATCCAACTAAAGTGGTGCCTGCAGAAAATATTGTCCCAACTGACTTCCCAGAAGGAACAACATTTGAATATAAAACTCCAGTTGACACATCAAAACCAGGAGATAAAGATGTTGTAGTTGTTGCCAAACTGAAAAATGGTGAAACAATTGCAGAAATTCCAGCAAAAGTTACTGTAGTAGAACCTAAGACTCAGTATGTAGCAGTAGGAAATGAACCAGATGTAAATAAATCTGTAGATCCATCAGTATTCCCTAAAGAAGCAGAAGCAAAACCTGAATATAAAGAAAAAGATATTTCTAAAACACCAGGTGAAAAAGATGTAACTGTAGTTGTTAAAGATAAAGATGGAGATACAATCGTAGAAGTACCTGCGAAAGTTAAAGTGGTACAAGGAAATCCACAAATTATTCCTGTTGATCAAGGTCAACCACTTGCAGAAAATAGCATTAACAAAGGTGATTATCCAGAGGGAGCAACTTTCGAATACGAAAAAGTTGACGGAAAAGATCCGGTAAATATTTCAGAAGCTGGAGATTACCCAGTAAACGTGATCGTTAAGGATAAAGATGGTAATAAACTTGTAACAGTACCAACAACAGTACGTGTAGTTGATGCATATAGACAATATGTACCAGTAGATACAGATCCTAAGAAAGTAATTCCTGCAGAAAATATTGTCCCAACTGACTTCCCAGAAGGAACAACATTTGAGTATAAAACTCCAGTGGATACAACAACACCAGGAGATAAAGATGTTGTTGTTGTAGCAAAACTAAATGGTGAACCAATTGCAGAAATCCCAGCGAAAGTTACTGTAGTAGGACCTAAGACTCAATACGTAGCAGCAAATCCTGAGAATACTCAACCAGATGTGAATAAATCTGTAGATCCATCTGTTTTCCCTAAAGAAGCAAAAGCAAAAGTTGGGTACAAAGAAGATGTTGACACTAAAACACCAGGAATTAAAGATGTAACAGTAGTTGTTAAAGATGAAGATGGAGATTCAATCGTAGAAGTACCTGCGAAAGTTATTGTAGTTCAAGGTAAAGAGCAAGAAGTTACAGTGAATCCAGATAAAGCTCCAGAAGCAAAAGATAATATTAATCCTAAAGACTTCCCAGAAGGGGCAACATTTACATTCAAAGAACAACCTGATACAAAAACACCAGGTAAGAAGAATGTAATTGTAGTTGTTAAGGATAAAGATGGTAATCTATTAGTTGAAGTTCCAGCAGTTGTAAATGTGGTAGAACGTAAAGAAGAGCCACAAACACCAAAAGAAACTGTTACAGCAACACCAATCGTGGTTGAAGTAGGAACGCCAATCACTAAAGAAGATGTGAAAGGTCATGTTAAATTACCAAAAGATGCTGAAATTATCGAAGTTGGGGAAATCCCTACAACTGAAACACCAGGAGTGAAACCAAGTGTTAAAGTGAAGGTGAAACTACCAACAGGAGAAATTGTAGTAGTAGACGTCCCAGTAACGGTAATTCCTAAACGCATTCCAGAAACTAATCCATATAATGGAGATGGATATAACGGTGGTGGAAATGGTGGTAACAACTACAGACCAACTCCTACTCCACAAAATGTTCCGTCAAGACCAACTGCTCCTGATCAACCTGTAACTCCTACGGAACCAGGACAGCCAGCAACACCAAATCAAACTCAACCAGCGGCACCAGCTCAAGCAGATGCAACAGTAGCAACTGACACAGCTGCTAAACCAGCAACACCTAAATATGTTGATGGTCAAAAAGAATTGCCTAACACAGGTACAGAAGCTAACGCTAGTCTTGCAGTGCTTGGACTTCTTGGAGCCCTAGGTGGATTTGGACTTCTTTCTCGCAAGAAAAAAGAAGACTAAAAACTCATAGTTTTTAAGAAGATGATTCGTCATCTTCTTTTTTTATTTCGGTGTTTTTACTTGCGTAAAAAAAAGTTTTTTAGTATAATAGTTTATTGTGAGCGAACCTCACTTACCCCTTGCAAAGTCTTGGGGTCATTAGACCAAAAGGAGGAACATATCAATGGCTAAATACGAAATTCTTTATATCATTCGTCCAAACATTGAAGAAGAAGCTAAAAACGCTTTGGTAGCACGTTTTGACTCTATTTTGACTGACAACGGTGCAACTGTTGTTGAATCAAAATCTTGGGAAAAACGTCGTCTTGCATACGAAATCCAAGATTTCCGTGAAGGACTTTACCACATCGTTAACGTTGAAGCAAACGACGACGCAGCTCTTAAAGAGTTTGACCGTCTTTCAAAAATCAACGCTGACATTCTTCGTCACATGATCGTCAAAACTGACGCGTAAGAAGGTAAACTATGATTAACAATGTTGTACTTGTAGGGCGTATGACACGTGATGCTGAGTTGCGTTATACCCCATCAAATGTAGCAGTTGCGACTTTTACTCTTGCAGTAAACCGTACATTTAAGAGTCAAAATGGCGAACGTGAGGCTGATTTTATCAATGTCGTTATGTGGCGCCAACAGGCTGAAAACCTTGCTAACTGGGCTAAAAAAGGCTCACTTATTGGGGTGACAGGTCGTATCCAGACTCGTAGTTACGATAACCAGCAAGGACAACGTGTCTACGTGACAGAGGTCGTGGCTGAGAATTTCCAAATGTTGGAAAGCCGTAGTGTGCGTGAGGGACATACAGGTGGAGCTTACTCTGCACCAACTGCAAACTATTCAGCACCTACAAATTCAGTACCAGACTTTTCACGTGATGAAAATCCATTTGGAGCAACAAATCCATTGGATATTTCAGATGATGATTTACCATTCTAATGGACAACTAAAATTATAAAGGAGAAAAAACATGGCTCAACAACGTCGTGGCGGATTCAAACGCCGTAAAAAAGTTGATTACATCGCAGCAAACAAAATTGAATATGTTGATTACAAAGATACTGAGCTTCTTAGCCGTTTCGTTTCAGAACGTGGGAAAATCCTTCCTCGTCGTGTAACAGGAACTTCAGCTAAAAACCAACGTAAAGTAACAACAGCTATCAAACGCGCTCGCGTAATGGCTTTGATGCCTTTCGTAAACGAAGATTAAAAAAAGGGGTCCAGTGGACCTCTTTTTCATGAGCTTGAAAACAAGAAAGCGAATTAAGACCCGGTTGGGTCTTTTTTTCACGAGCCTTGAAATGTGAGAGCGAGTTGGGGTCCAGTGGACCTCTTTTTCATGAGCTCGGAAAAAAGAAAGCGAATTAAGACCCGGTTGTGTCTTTTTTTCACGAGCTTTGAAATGAAAGAGCGAGTTGAGTTCCGAGTGGACCTCTTTTTCAGACCCGGTTGTGTCTTTTTTCACGAGATAGTTTTTTTCTGACCTTGGCGTGCTATAATGGTAATAGAAAGAGTAAAGGTGGCTAAGTCAAAGATGAATTGTACGATTAGAAATATGGTTAAGTCTGATATTGAATCCTTATCTCATGGATTTATGAATCAAGGTTGGCCTGGTAGAGAGGAAATTTTGGCTAGATATTTTCTGGAACAGGAAAGTGGGGAGAGAGAAGTCTTAGTTGCAGAGATTGATGGTGTTGTAGCGGGCTACGTTACCATTTTGCCCTCTGCTAAACATGGTCCTTTTGTAGGAATCTATCCAGAATTATCAGATTTTAATGTGTTTGAGCCTTTTCGAAATCAAGGGATTGGGAATCAACTGCTAGAAGAAGCAGAAAAACGAGTCAAGTTTGTTTCGAGTAAGGTCACTCTTGGTGTAGGTTTGCACTTAGGCTATGGCCCTGCCCAGAGATTGTATATCAGACGGGGCTATATTCCAGATGGGACAGGTGTGTGGTATAGAAATAAACCGCTAGAAATGGGTGCAAGTTGTCAAAATGATAATGATTTAGTTTTATACTTATCCAAGGACTTACAATAAAACTGGAAACTTTTTGAAAATAGGGGATTTAGCTACTTTATGGTATAATGGAAAGAGTTAGATTGAAAGAGGTAGTGAGATGGATGCCAAATTAAGATACAAGGCAAAGAAAATCAAGATTGTCTTTTTTGATATTGATGATACATTGCGGAATTCAAAGACAGGTTTTATTCCAGCTTCAATCCCAACTGTTTTTAAGCAATTACGTGAGAAAGGAATTTTGACAGGTATTGCTTCTGGACGAGGGATTTTTGGTGTCGTTCCAGAGATTCGTGATCTCAAGCCTGACTTTTTTGTAACTTTGAATGGGGCTTATATCGAAGATAAAAAAGGTCATGTCATTTATCAGCATCAGATTGAGAAGTCAGATGTTGAGGAGTATATCTCTTGGGCCAAGCAAGAGGGAATTGAGTATGGTTTGGTTGGGAGTCATGATGCCAAGTTGTCGACTCGCACCGATATGATTAGTGAAGCTATCAATCCAATTTACCCCGATTTAGATGTAGATCCTGATTTTCATGAAAAAGAAGATATCTATCAAATGTGGACTTTTGAAGATAAGGGAGATGACTTGCACTTGCCTGATAGTCTCTCAGACAAACTTCGCATGGTTCGTTGGCACCAACATTCGTCTGATATTGTGCCGATTTCAGGCTCCAAAGCGACGGGGGTGGAAAAGGTTGTGGAACACCTTGGCTTGAAACCAGAGAACGTCATGGTTTTTGGAGATGGCCTCAACGACTTGGAACTCTTTGATTATGCAGGAATCAGCGTTGCAATGGGAATTTCTAATGATAACATCAAAGAAAAAGCAGATTATATTACAAAAACATTGGAAGAAGATGGCATTTTTGATGCCTTAGAAGGATTTGGTATGGTAGAAAAAGAATTGCATTTCCCACAAGTAGACATTGAAACAGTAGAAGGTCCTCTTGCGACCATTAAGACCAATCACGGAGACTTGCGTATTAAGCTCTTCCCTGAACATGCTCCTAAAACAGTAGCTAACTTTGTTGCACTTTCAAAAGATGGCTACTATGATGGAGTCATTTTCCATCGTATTATCAAGGACTTTATGATTCAAGGTGGAGACCCAACTGGAACTGGTATGGGTGGCGAGTCAATCTACGGCGAATCATTTGAGGATGAATTCTCAGAAGAACTTTACAATGTCCGTGGTGCCCTTTCCATGGCCAATGCTGGTCCAAATACCAACGGCAGCCAATTCTTTATCGTGCAAAATCAACACCTGCCTTATTCTAAGAAAGAAATTGCTCGTGGTGGTTGGCCAGAACCGATTGCGGAAATCTATGCCAACCAAGGTGGCACTCCTCATCTAGACCGCCGTCACACGGTTTTTGGTCAGTTAGCTGATAAAGCTTCTTACGCTGTCTTAGATGCCATTGCTGCTGTTGAGACAGGAGCTATGGATAAGCCAGTTGAAGATGTTGTGATTGAAACAATTGAAATCGAGGACTAAGATGAAAATCGGTGATAAGCTAAAGGGGCGTATTACAGGGATTCAGCCCTACGGTGCCTTTGTTGAGCTAGAGACGGGTGATACAGGGCTGATTCACATTTCAGAGATTCGGACAGGCTTTATTGAAAATATCCAAGAAGCCTTGAAAGTCGATGAAGAGGTTCAAGTGCAAGTAGTGGATTTAGATGAATTTACAGGGAAAGCTAGTCTTTCTATCCGTACTTTAGAGGAAGAAAAGCACCAGTTTCCGAGACGGCGACGCTTTTCAAGCGACCGTTTTAACTACGGCTTCGCTCCTCTCAAACGAATGATGCCAATTTGGACCAAGGAAGCCCTTCAACATTTGAAGAATCAGAAGCACTAGTTAGAAATTTCTATCTTTTGTAATGTTAATATAAATTTGCTATAATAAGACCATGGAAGAAGAACAATTATTAAAATCAGGAGAGCGCATTAACCAGCTCTTTTCAACAGATATCAAAATCATTCAAAATAGAGAGGTTTTTAGCTATTCGGTGGATAGTGTTCTCTTGTCACGTTTTCCACGTTTTCCTAAGAAGGGCTTGATAGTGGATTTTTGTGCTGGAAATGGAGCAGTGGGGCTATTTGCTAGCACTCGGACTCAGGCACAGATTTTGGCTGTTGAGATTCAGGAGCGTTTGGCGGATATGGCTGAACGCTCTGTCCGTTTGAATGGTTTAGAAGAGCAGATGGAGGTCATCTGTGATGATTTGAAAAATATGCCTGCTTACATCCAGGGAAGTAAGGTGGATATGATTTTGTGTAATCCACCCTATTTCAAGGTGGATCCTCATTCAAACCTGAACGAGAGTGAACATTATCTCTTGGCGCGCCACGAAATCACGACTAATTTGCAGGAAATCTGTCGTAGTGCCCAAAGTATTCTCAAATCCAATGGACGCTTGGCCATGGTTCATCGTCCTGATCGACTTTTAGATATCTTGGACAGCTTACAACGGCATAATCTAGCTCCTAAGCGTCTGCAGTTTGTTTATCCAAAAAGAGAAAAGGAAGCCAATATGCTTTTGATTGAGGCTATCAAGGATGGTTCAACAAGCGGTTTTAAGGTCTTGCCACCTCTCATTGTCCACAATGATGATGGCTCTTATACGCCGGAACTCGAAGAGATTTATTATGGATCATAAGGCTTATATGTACGTGCTGGAGTGTCGTGATGGATCTTACTATACAGGCTATACGACTGATGTGAGAAGACGCCTCGCTGTCCACAATAGTGGGAAGGGAGCCAAATACACACGAGCCCTCTTGCCAGTCAAACTTATCTATGCTCAAGGTTTTGCCAGTAAGGAAGAAGCCATGTCGGCTGAAGCCCTTCTCAAGCGTAAGAAGAGGCCGCAGAAGGAAAGATTTTTATCTGAAAATCAAGATAGAAATTTACTCAGTTATTTTGAAGAGTAGCGGGGAGTCCTTTGACTCCTCTTACTTTTGTCAAAAAGCGAAAAAAATGCTACAATAAAGAGAATAAACAAAATGAGGTATTATCATGTCTAAGATTCTAGTATTTGGTCACCAAAATCCAGACTCAGATGCCATTGGGTCATCTGTAGCCTTTGCCTACCTTGCAAAAGAAGCATGCGGTTTGGATACGGAAGCTGTTGCCCTTGGAACTCCAAATGAAGAAACAGCCTTTGTCTTGAACTATTTTGGTGTAGAAGCACCGCGTGTTATCGCTTCTGCTAAAGCAGAAGGAGCAGAGCAAGTTATCCTGACTGACCACAATGAATTCCAACAATCTGTATCAGATATCGCTGAAGTAGAAGTTTATGGTGTTGTAGACCACCACCGCGTGGCTAACTTTGAAACTGCAAGCCCACTTTACATGCGTTTGGAGCCAGTTGGATCAGCGTCTTCAATCGTTTACCGTATGTTCAAAGAACATGGTGTAGCTGTGCCTAAAGAGATTGCTGGTTTGATGCTTTCAGGTTTGATTTCAGATACCCTTCTTTTGAAATCACCAACCACACACCCAACAGATAAAGTCATTGCTCCAGAATTGGCTGAATTAGCTGGTGTAAACTTGGAAGAGTATGGTTTGGCTATGTTGAAAGCTGGTACAAACTTGGCCAGCAAATCTGCTGACGAATTGATTGACATCGATGCTAAGACTTTTGAATTGAACGGAAATAATGTCCGTGTTGCTCAAGTAAACACAGTGGACATCGCTGAAGTATTGGAACGCCAAGCAGAAATTGAAGCTGCAATGCAAGCGGCTAACGCAGCAAACGGCTACTCTGACTTTGTCTTGATGATTACAGATATCGTCAACTCAAACTCAGAAATCTTGGCTCTTGGTGCCAATATAGACAAGGTCGAAGCAGCCTTCAACTTCAAACTTGAAAACAATCATGCCTTCCTTGCTGGTGCCGTTTCACGTAAGAAACAAGTGGTACCTCAATTGACTGAAAGCTTTAATGCTTAAGATTTTGAGTGTTAATTCAAATTAGGAAAGGCTAGTTTGACTTATATCGAAAGGAGTTTCGGCTCCTTTTTTTCTAGGAGTGAAGCATGTTAGAAAATGGCGATTTGATTTTTGTGAGAGATGAGTCAGATATGGGACAGGCCATCCAGACTTCCACAGGCAACTATAACCATGTTGCGATTTGTTTGGATGGGATGATTTACCACGCTAGTGGACAGGATGGTGTTGTCTGTCAGGAACCAGTAGACTTCTTTGAGTCCAATCACTTGTACGACCTCTATTTCTACCCAGAAATGGATATCCAGTCTGTGAAGGAAAAAGCTTGCAAACATCTAGGAACACCCTACAATGCTTCTTTCTATCCAGCTGGACCTGGTTTCTACTGTTCCCAGTACATGGCAGAAATCCTACCGATTTTTGAAACGATTCCCATGAAATTTGGAGATGGGGAGCAGGAGATTAGTGATTTTTGGAGAGAGTATTACAGAGAACTAGGTCTGCCTGTTCCTTTGAACCAAGCTGGGACCAATCCTAGTCAGTTGGCAGCATCGCCTCTGTTAGAATGTAAAGAAAGGAATCTTCATGATTCAGATTTTTAATCCATCTCGTTTGACGAGACAGCCATTTTTTAGAGAATTGATCCGCTATCTGGACCAGCATGAGGATATTATTTTGCGAGAAATTAAGGCTCAATTTCCAGATGTTGCAGTTGATAAACTCATGGAAGAGTATATAAAGGCAGGTTTGATTTTACGAGAAAATAAGCGTTATTACCTTAATCTTCCTATGCTTGAATCACTCGATAGTCTCGAACTGGATCAAGAGATTTTTGTCAGCGAAGATAGTCCAGCCTATCAAGCATTGTTAGAGCAGGGTTTTGAGACAGAATTGCGCAATCAAACCAATGCAGCTATTTTAGTTGAAAGGACGGACTTTGCGAGAACAGAAATGACCTTGTCTAATTATTTCTACAAGGTCAAACATCAGTATCCTTTGACAGAAAAACAGCAGGAACTCTATGACATTTTAGGAGATGTTAATCCTGAGTATGCTCTCAAATATATGACGACTTTTTTGCTAAAATTTCTCAAAAAAGATCAACTGATGCAGAAACGCCGTGACATCTTTGTGGACAGTTTAGTTGTCCTAGGTTATATTGTCCAAAATGAAGATGGAAAGTATGAGTTGGCCGTCGATTTTGATAAGGAAAGATTAACTTTCTACTTGGCCTGATTTCTTTTTTCTGAGCACATTGTTTGACTTTCCTTAGTATTCGGTATAAACTATATGTAACCGGTAACACATATCGGAATAAAATTAAAGGAGACAATCATATGTCACTTGAAAACAAATTGGAACAAGCAACAGGTGCTATCAAAGAAGGATTTGGTAAAGTTACTGGAGATAGCAAGACTGAAGCAGAAGGCGCTGTAGAAAAGACAGTTGCTAAGGCAAAAGAAGTAGTTGAAGACGCTAAAGGTGCTGTAGAAGGTGCCGTTGAAGGTTTGAAAAACGCTTTTAAATAAAAATAGAAAAAATCAAGGGTTTCATTTCCCTTGATTTTTTTCTATCTTATGGGCACCTCTAAAAACCTATCCAATGGACACCAAAATATGAGATAATAGCCTTATCATAAGATGAGGTTATTAT
>NZ_JAHZPT010000027.1:0-27480 GCF_019929545.1 Streptococcus mitis | reverse complement strand
TTGAATGTGCCAACTAAATGAGACACATACAGTTGATTTTTTCTTTTGTGATAAGAGTGGAGTTTTTAGAGGTGCCCGTATATATAAAAAATAAAATAAAAGGAAATCCTTGATGACTTTCTCCAACTATAAACCATAAAGGCAGATGCCAAATTCCCCAGATTGAACCTACAATCAAATTAGATTGCCAATAAGTATATTTTTTATCAAGTAAAGGTTGTAGTATACCTCTCCATCCTAACTCTTCATGTCCGCCACCAAAAAAAATTAATTGAATAAAGAATAGTGGCATCAGATAAATGGATACTCCGTTTAATTCTAAGGAAGATACAGAGAATAGTATCAAAATTGCTAACAAATGAATAATGAAATAAATACTACTACTTTTTCTTTTAGTAAATACAAAATGTTTAAATTTTATATTATTCCTTTTCAAATAAAAGCCACTAGCAATAGCTGGTCCAAGTGCACCTACTATATGTAATGTTCTTCCTATAATTGTTTCTAATCCAAAGATATGAGATTGCGTAAAGATGGCAAGAATCCCCCAAGCTATATAAGTAATTCCAAATGTACAATAAAGATAATTTTTTAAATTCTTTTTGTCAATTTCTGTCATTTTATCTTCCTAATCCTGATTATTCTATGAATAATATTTTTTTACTGCTTCTTAGTTGCTGTCGATTATAACTACCTATATTCTATCACAAAAACACAAAAAAAGCCTTACAATCAAGGCTTTTCATTATTAATTCATACCAAGCTTTCTAGGCTTTTACGAGCAGAGCAACACACTCGGCGGTTCGCTGTTGCCGTATCGTTTCGTCGTAAACTCCTTACTCTACGACATCTATCGCATGGGCGGAACATCTCCTTCTACTACGCTGATGCCTCAGCTCGTACAAGCAGTGATACCGCCTCAACGTGTGCTGAGAGCTTTCTTCTATACTAATAGACGAAAGGGTGTGAAAATGATTTTTAAATGATACTGTGGAACGGAACAGTAGCCCTAGTATTGACTACTGTCGTTTCTATTCATATTGGCTATTCTAGGACTGAGATGAAAAAATCTATAAATGCTCAGAATAAAATTGAACCCGCAAATCTCCCCAAAACAATGGTGAGTCATGTACTTGTATTATTCCGAAAAAATACACCTCTGGTGCAGTGAGACAAATTGGTGTATCTTATAGTGGCTTCGTAGATGAAAGCTATACTCTACTATCACTCTTTGATGATGTAGAACAAATTGAAAAAGAGAATAGACTTCAGACAGCTATTGATGTTGTCAGAGAACAGTTTGGTTTTTTAGCCATACAAAAAGGAACCGTCCTAACTGAAGGTTCCAGAAATATTGAACGCAGTAAACTTATCGGTGGTCATTCCGCGGGTGGATTGGAGGGATTAAAATGAAACAAGAAAAAAATACAGTACAATTTTCAGAAATCCGTAGCAAAGGATGTAATGATATTGAAATGCTTGAAAGATTTTTACATGGAATCGTTGAAACAGCAACTTCAAAACTTCGTCAGAGAAAACTCAAAACAACTGAAATATCGATACGACTAGTACATGCTAAATCTGAAAACCGATTACCATTGGAATTTACATTTAGCATTAAGCCAACAAGCTCATCTGTGATAATCTATACTGAGGTAATCAATCGCTTTAAAGAATGTTACACAGGTGGGGGAATTCAAGGTTTTACGATTCAATTTGATAAAAATACCCTTGCCTCTGCATAGAAAGGATTTGATATGATTGACCGTTCATATTTACCATTTCAATCAGCAAGAGAGTACCAGGATACAAAGATGCAAAAATGGATGGGCTTTTTCCTATCTGAACATGCATCAGCACTCTCTGATGATACAAACAAAGTAACGTACATGTCTGACTTATCACTAGAGAAGAAATTATTACTCCTCAGTCAAGTATACGCCGGGCAGCTACGCACACGCATTCAAGTTATTGAAAAAAACAAGCGTGTTTCCTACACTGGAACAATACCAAGTCTGACCAAAGATTTCATTTTGATAAAAACTACAACAGGTCACATCAATTTGAAATTAAAAGACATTATTAGTATTGAACTTGTCGAGGAGGTGCTCTATGAATCAGCTTGAGTTTCAGCGTAATCACCTACAAATGGACTATTATAGCGAGAGCTACCAAGATTTTGAACGTGACTTCTACCGCTACTCTAACATGAATATTCCATTGACCTTCCTAACTGATGATATCCTAAAAACAATGGCGACTTCACGTAAGAATTACTTTGTCCTCAATAAGGAAAAGTCCAGAGATAACCGCGATCACTTCTTCATATTTGAAGTAAGTACCGTAGATGAGAATCCGCTAATCTATCATTATACATATAAGAAAACTACAATATATTTAGCAGAAAAATAGGAGCAGTTCAATTGACTGTTCCTATTTTTAATATTCATAAAATCTAAAGTCTTTATACTCTTTAACAATGGAGTCGCCAACCAGAACAGACTATACTGACCAGCGACTACCTTAAATTTAATGTTTCAGATTTATTTTCTTATCTCTAATTTCATAAACTACATCTGCTACATTTTCGAGTAATCGTTTATCGTGGGTGATAAACACGATAGTTCCGGTGTACTCCTTCATTAGTATTTCCAAAGCCTCTAAACTTGGTATGTCAAGGAAGTTACTGGGTTCATCCATTATTAGGATGTTATATCTACCCATGAGCATTTTAGCAAGCAACAATTTTATAATTTCTCCACCGCTTAAAACAGATAAACTTTTTCCAATATCGTTCTGTTTGAACCCCATAGATGCTAGCACTGAACGAATTTCTGATATATTGTAGTCACAATCCTTCTGCATAAACTCCATAACATTCTGATTACTGTTGTACTTGTAACCATTCTGTGCAAAGTAACCTATTTTTGCCTTAGGCGAAATAGAAATTCCTTCTTCATGGTTTAAGATCATTTGGATTAAAGTTGTTTTTCCGATTCCATTACCACCAGTTAACGCCACTTTTGCTCCTAACGGAATTTGAAAAGATGCATTTTCAAACAGAGCCTTATCCCCAAATACTTTATTAATTTCTGCACCGACTATAGGGTATGGATTATGGAGCTCCAATGCTTTACTTTGCCTGAAACGAATTCTGCGAATGCCTTCCGGAGCTTCTACTTTTCCTAAGGCCGCAATCCTGTGCTCTAGGGTTTTAGCAGCATTATACATCTTTTTTTCCTTACTTCCTATTGATTTTTGATGAGCTAAACGCCCTCCGTCTTCAGTACTTTTTTTCTTTGAAGAACCTTTTGCCTTCTGTTCTATTTTACGAGCCTGTTTTCGCTTTTTCTCCGCAGCCCTTTCCAATCGGGCACGTTCCGCAATAAATTGTTCGTATTCTGCAGCTTGGCTCTTACGTTCTTCCTCTTTCTGACGAAGATAATCAGAATAGTTTCCCCAATACTCAGTGATTTTGCCATCTTTCAGTTCCCATATTTTATCTACTATTTCATCAAGAAAATAGCGGTCATGGCTAATAACTAACAGTGCACCTGTAAAATATTTTAGCTGTCCTATTAGAAAATCAATTCCTTCACGGTCTAAATGGCTCGTAGGTTCATCCGCTAAAATACCATGAACCTGTGCCGATAAGGCCTGTGCTATTTTAAGCCTTGTTTCTTCACCACCGCTCATAGTCTGTATATTTAATTGCTCAACACCTAGCTTGCCTACAAGTGCAAAATCTTTTTCCTCCTGCAGAGTTACTTCGTCCAACTGGGGAATATAGGCAAGTTCACCCAGACGATTCATTTTACATCCTGGGGGAGTTAATTCTCCTAAAAGTACCCTGAGTAAAGTGCTTTTTCCAGCACCATTTGCTCCTACTAAACCAATACGGTCATAATCATATACTTCTAATTCATTTATATCTAAAACATCGCGTCCTTTGAATTCCACACGAATGTCTTTTGCTTTTAATATTAATTCCATAACATTTCCTCCTGTCTATAATCTCATGCTTTCATTTGCTTGTATGCAGGGAAAACCCTGCGATTTTAGCAGGAAGAGTTACATGAAAATAAGATACATAAATATTCCTCCAATATTGTTTATTTTAAATCTAATTTTCTAACCTCAGTTATCATTTGGCAAACTATAGCAATGCCAATAATTAAAATACCTGATAGTAAAAACCAATGATTTACACCGATTTTATCAGCAAAGAATCCAGAAAGAATTAACCCAATTGGCATAGCAAGTGACATGATACTTCCGATCAAAGAAAATACACGTCCTAAATATTCAGGCTTAATTTTCTCCTGAAAAAGAGCTGTTTGCACACCGCTATAAAATGGCACCGAAAGCCCCATTATTGCACAGCAAACTACGAATATTACAAATCCATTTGGAGGAAGTATTCCCGAAACGGCTAAACTGGTCCCCATTATAAAAAATGAACTTGTTATTAGTAATACATGCTTTTCGAAGCCCCCTAATCTTCCTAATAATAAGCCTCCTGCTAGCATCCCAAATGCAAAGGAAATTTCCGTAATAGAAATATGCACAGGCGTTCCATTAAAGTGTTCCATGCTTATTAAAGGAAATAGTGCATTGATTGGCATATAAACAAAAGTATATAGTGTTCCTAAGAGTAATAAGGCAAACAATCCTTTGTTTTGTCTCAGAACCACAACTCCTTCTTTCATCTCCCTTATGAAATTTGGTTCTAAACTTTGCACTTGATTACCCAGCTTAGGTATACGTACAATTGCTACCGTAATAGATGCAATCACAGCACCCAATACGTCGATGGCAATAATAGCATTTAAATCCCAAACGGAGTATAAGAGTGCTGCAACTGCCGGACTAACAATATAGCTTATAGACTGCAAAGACTGACTATAGCCTGCGCATTTCGTTAGCTGTTCTTCTGGTACTAAAAGTGGTGTAACCGCATTGAGTGCTGGGGTATGAAAAGCTGTTCCAATGCTACGGATAAACAATACTATCATAATCATCCAGACAGGTAGCTCCATACAGAATGCAACAATAGCAAGCACTGCACCAGCTGCTGCGATAATTAAATCGGCACCAATCATTATCTTCTTCCTATCATGACGATCCACTAGCACACCAATGGCAGGTCCCAAAATCGCATAGGGTAAAAAACCTACTAATGAAGCCATAGACAAGACCATCGCAGATCCTGTTTTTTCTGTAAGGTAAAAAATAATCGCCATTTGCAGGATGGCACTAGTGATTAATGATACTGCTTGCCCTGCCCATATTGCATAAAATTTTCGTTTCCAATTGTTGTATTTTTCCATTTATATTATCTCCTGCATATTATTTTGCTTGAATTTCTATTTTGAATAGCATTCTAGGCAATAAAAAATGCAGGCCAAACCCCACAATGTGGCTTTTGGTCTGCATACATACAATTTGGAAACATTCATATTAAAGACATAGTTAAATAAAGGTATAGTTAAATAACCAATATCCTCACCGTAACTAATGAATGCTCAATATCGTATAAATAAGCACAACAAAAAAGCCTATCATCGGGTATAGATTCTGCTTTTTTTATTGCCAGCTTATCTTAAACGCATTGAGGCTGTCATAGTTTCGGTTCCTCCTACATCTTTGTTTATATCAATTTATAGTATAACACAACAAGATGATATGTTCAATATAAAAGTTATGGAATGAGACTCATACTTCCAATTCGATGCCAGATTTAAAGGATATGACGAAGTTTTCTTCATAGACTGTAACGCTCTGGATTATCTTCCTTAGTAGCAAGCGATTAGCTTTCACAAAATCTTCTGTTTGTAGTTTTAAAAATTCATCAGGATTTTCTAACTCAACCTCAAAATATTTCATTTTACATTCCCTCATTTCATTTATTGATAAATTGAGTTTGCAAAAAAGAGTGGACAATTTTTGTCTACTCTTAACCTTTAAAATAGTTTTTTTTAATCGATTTGAAGTTGCCTAAATTATTACTTATTCGGTAAAATGAAGTATTGCTTTCAACAGATTTCCTTCAACTACACTTCACTTGATTCAAACAAGGTGGGTACATTTCTATTCCCACAAACTCCTTGTCAATGGAAACAAACACGTACCCACAGGGTAAATGGAAATAGAAACTGATAATTTCTAGCTATCACTTCTACTCATTCCAAAAATTTTCTCACTCTGATACTTACCCACCATAAAGCAAAAAGCCTTGCAATCAAGGCTTTCATTATCCCTTTCGTTCAAAGGTTTCTAAGCTTTTACGAGCAGAGCGACACACTCAGCGGTTCGCTATCTCCGTTCTGTCTGCGTGCTAGCACTTGTCAATCACGGACAGCTATCGCATGGGCGGAAGTAAATGCTAATCTTCGTCGTTTTACTCCTTGACTAGCAAACTTACCGCCTCAACATGTGGAGTTAGTCAACATCTATATTATATAACGAAAGTGATAGAGTTGTTGTTTAAAATTAAACTTTAGAATGAAAATATTTAAAAAAAGTAGATCACTTTTAGAAGTGTCCTACTTGTATTATTTTTATTTAAAAAGGGATAAATCCTTAACAAAAGGGGTGTACTCCCGCGCCTTCGGGAAGGAAAAAAAGAAATGGCGCAAAATCAAGGTTTTATTTTTGAAATTTACCAGAAAATACCCTTAATGAAAGTAACGTAGTTCTTGTTGATGGTCATAGTGTGTTCTATTGATGCACGTTCAACGGTTACTAGATTTAGGTTAAAATCGTTAAAGCCCATATCATAGTTTAAAAAAGCGATTATACAAAAACTTGTATATCGCTCTGTTTGTTCACTTACTTTGACAAAGTGGAGGTATCTATCCTCAAGGTCCTCAATGCATTCCATACTGCCAGTAGCGTTACACCAACATCTGCAAAGATTGCCTCCCACATATTAGAAATTCCCAATCCACTTAGAACCAAGAAAATTAGTTTAACTACAATAGCCAAGGTCATGTTTTGCCGAGCTATTCTGACTGTCTTTTTAGCCAGTCGAATGACTTGAGGAAGTTTTCCAAGGTCATCATCCATCAGTACAACATCTGCTGATTCAATGGCTGCGTCCGAACCTAGCCCTCCCATAGCAATACCAACATCTGCCCTAGCAAGAACCGGTGCATCATTCACTCCATCTCCAACAAAGGCAACAGCCTGCTGAGACTGAGTCAGAATTTCCTCAAATGTACTCACCTTATCCTGAGGCAAGCAATCTCCAAATGCATCATTGAAGGCAAATTGCTGTGCAAATTCATCAACCACTGCCTGACGATCACCTGAAAGGAGAACCGTTTTTTTAATTCCGACCGCCTGTAAATCCTTCAAGGCCTCGATGCTCGTTTCCTTCACTTGGTCTGTGATAAGGAAATAGCCTAAAAAGTGACTGTCCTCTGCCAAATAGAGAACTGTTCCTGTGCTGTCAATAGCTGGATAAGCAATCCCTTGAACTTCCATTAATCTAGCATTCCCAAGATAGAGCTGTCTGCCATCTATCCTACCGGACATGCCCTGCCCTGGTAGCTCGGTAATCTGACTCACCCTATTCTCGTCCACTTCCTGTCCATAGGCTGTTCGAATCGAGTTTGCGATTGGATGATTGGAATAGCTTTCCAAATGGGCAGCGAGGTACAGAATATTATCCTCGATACCTTCTGCGTTGACAACGGTATCTACCGCAAAGATACCTTTTGTAATTGTCCCCGTCTTATCAAATACGACCGTATCCAACTTGGCAAGAGCCTCTAAATAATTCCCACCTTTCACTAAGACACCTAATTTAGATGCTCCCCCTAGCCCGCCAAAGAAACTCATTGGTACCGAAACCGCAAGAGCACAAGGGCAAGAAATGACTAAAAAGGTAAGTGCCCGATAAAGCCAAGTCGACCACTCCCCTAAACCAAGCAAGGGAGGCAGGCTTGCAAGCAGAAAAGCGATTCCGACAACCACTGGTGTATACACACGCGAAAAACGTGTGATCATCCGTTCCGTCTCCGCTTTTTTATTGCTTGCATTTTCAACTAATTCCAAAATTTTGTTGACCGTTGATTGCGAAAAAGTCTTTCTCACTTCAATTACCAATGGACTAGTCAAATTGATCACACCACTTGTAATGTCCTCACCAACGCCAATTTCCCTAGGCAGTGATTCTCCTGTCAAGGCTGACGTATCCAGAATAGAACGACCTTTTCTGACCAGACCATCTAGGGGCACCTTCTCCCCAGGCTTAACTAAAATATGGTCCGCAACCCTTACTGTTTCAGGGTCTACTTGAACGGCTTCTCCCCCCTCTAGTCTCCAAGCCTTATCCGACCGAATATCCATCAATTGTGCAATGGACTGACGAGATTGAGAGGTGGCCTTGTCTTGGAAATACTCCCCAATCTGATAAAAAAGCATGACGGCTACTGCCTCTGGAAATTCTCCCAAGAGAAAGGCTCCTAAGGTCGCGATACTCATCAAAAAGTTTTCATCAAAAATATTGCCACGTTGAATATTTTGAACCATCTTGATAAGAACCTTATGACCGATAATGATATATAGGGTCAGATAATAGACCAGACGAATCCAGAAATACTCCTCTGGCAGGAAAAAGCCGAAGGCAAATAGAATCGTAACAGCAAGTAGCAGCTCTTTCGCCCAATCTCGTTTTTCTGGAAGTGCCTCTTCCTTTTTATCACTGATCACTTCGATTCCAGGTTCAATAGCATCTACTAAGTCAATAATTTCCTTATCTATCCCATCTTCGCTTTTTGTTTCCAAAGTCAGCTTTTGAGCTATCAGATTGACAGTGGCAGATTCTACCTGCTCCAATTGATTGACAGCACGTTCAATCTTAGCAGCACAATTGCCACAGTCAATTCCCCGAAGTACATACTCTTTCTTCATGTTTTTCCTCCTTCAAATGCTTCAGTGTCAAAGACAAGACTGATGCGACATGATTATCCGCAAGTTCATAATAGGTCATCTTTCCTTTTTTCTCCCCCTTGACCAATTGGCAGTCCCGCAGATAGTGTAGTTGGTGAGAAATAGCAGACTTGGTCATCTGTAACGCAATCGCTAAGTCTCCGACACAAATTGGATTTTGCCGTACTGCTTGTAAAATCCGCAAACGAGTTGGATCAGAAATCGCCTTAAAAAAATTGGACATATTTAGCAATGTAACGGTATCAAACTCCGTCTCATGGACCCCTTGAATTAAATCTGGATTACAAGCTGTTAAACACTGTGACATATTTTGTATTCCTCCTATCCTAAAGTTGTATCAAGTAACATCATAATTAGAAATCCGTCCATAAATTCACCTGTTGCAATATCGGTATTCTTATGTTCTTGAGCACCTGGCACAAGTTTTTCCACTACAACATAAATCATGGCTCCTGCCGCAAATGAGAGAGCATAAGGTAGTAGCTGGGGCATAGACATAACAGCATAGGCCCCTAAAACAACTGCAATCGGCTCAACAATCGCTGACATGGCGCCATAGTAGAAAGCTGATTTCCTACTTCGCCCTTCTGCCCGTAGCGGCAAGGACAAGGCAGAGCCTTCTGGAATATTTTGGATACCAATTCACAAGGCTAATCCAAGGGCACTCATCCACGTAAAGGAAAGTCCAGTTGTGGCATTTGCCACACCAACTGCTAAGCCCTCTGGTATATTATGAATCACTACCGCCAGATAAAGCAGCATGGTCTTTGATAAGGGTCTTTGGGGATTCAAAATCCCTTCCTTATCACTCATCTGTTGATTCAAATGCAGGTGGGGAACCAAATAATCAATAAAGCGGATAATTAAGCCCCCGACAATAAAAACCAACAGCCGTCGGCAACCAGTAAAATCTGTTTGCAGCCATTGACTGGCTATAGCCAAATGAAAGGACAAGCAAAGACCAGACTGCAGCTGCCGTCATAATACCCGCTGCCAAGCCCATCATCATATCCATGAATTTTTGATGAATGGTTTTGACAAAAAAGACCAAACTAGCACCGATAATGGTACAAAACAGGTGAATAAGCCAGCTAATAAAGCTTGCATTACTGGTGATAGAGATGAAAAAAATGACATCTTATACCTCAATAATCGATAATAGTTGAGCAACTGTTCAACTATTACCATTATAGTTGAACAGTTGCTCAATTGTCAAGGAAGAAAGTAAAAAAGCTATGAGAAATCCCCATAGCTAGGTGGGTATGTTTATTCCCATTACCTCCTAGTCTATGGAAACAAACACATACCTATAGGGTATTCTACTCACTCTGATACCTATCCTACCATATAAGAAAAATAGTTCCACAAACCATCATAGTGATATCTGAAAATAAAAAAGGGGGGCCAAAACTATTCCCACAGACACCTCACATGCAGGAACATTTTGAACCTCCACTGAGTATGTGGAAATAAATTTCAGACATTACTGCTATCAATAATACTATCTCAACTCAGACTGTTAGATTTATACTTCACTCAAAATTCAAAAAAGGCTTAATATCAAGCCTTTTGTAAACCCTGAAACGGTAGACTATATCTTTTTCTCCAGTAGTCCCAAAACCTCGATATGTGCTTACATCTTGCTTTTCCTTCTACAAATTGACTAAAGTTAAATTTGGAGTATTAGAGGAACTGAAATATCCTATTTCTAACCTATAGTTATGCCTATTCGGTTCGAGTTTCAACTAAGTATATTCCCCATTCAGCTAATTCTACAGGCAAATCATAAACAGTTTTTCCATTACTTTCATAGATTTCAGAGATTCCTGGTGAAGTCTTAGAAAAAGTTCCCCAAGCTGTCACTAGTTCTTCTACAAATTGAATATTATGAGGTTCAAAAAAGTCATTAAATTTCGATAGTTCTTTACTATAAATTGTCACAACATTATAGCTATCAAGCATGATCTCATCATGACTTTTATGCCCACCAAATCCAAACTTACTTAGTCCATCATTAACAAGTAAATCACCGTATCTAATCAACAGTGCTAGGCATTCCTCTCTTGAACAACCATCAATATAATAAACATCCTTATGAGATTCCTTGATAATATTCTTTTCTATCACTTTTTCTCTATCAATACTGACAGGCAATTCCAAAATAAAAAACAAGGGCTCATCATGAATCGCAATAAAGTGTTGAAAAACCTCTAATATTTTTTCTGCGTGTACATTCGCCATCAAATGATGTTCAGTTAACTTTGTAAATGATTCAAACAGGTTTTCTACCAAGCTAACTTGGTGACCTTTTACTAAATTCAACATTATGCGTCCTCCAGAGAATTTAAACAATATCCACATTTATAATCTCATTATACCATTAACCCACTAAAAAGACTGTAACTTCCCAGTAACAGTCTCTTATAAATCTACCTCAGTTCCTTCAAGGAAAGTTACTACAATTTGTCCAGCTTCTGAAATACTGATGTGGTCGAGAACTCGATTCATGATAACTCCATCAAATTTATCTAAATCTAGTATCTGATACATCTGCTTTGCATAGTGCTTATGGAGAAGATTTGCTCCCTGCTCTAGCTTTTGCCACTTAGCTACCACATCAGATCTATGATCTTGCAATATTCCAACTGCTTTCATAAAGGCTTTCTCAAGCATTTCTTCATCAATATGATTGTTTAAACATCCAATCTGACCTTTAATCCTATATCGATTGTTACACTGCCATACCTTCCGTTTACCACGACTTGTCGTCCAATTTTTTCGACCAAATGCTGAACCACACTCTGCGCAAAATACTTTTGTTGTAAAGGGATTGTTTTCTTTCTGCATGATATAAAATTGGAGCTTATATTGTTCTCTAAATCTCTTTCTTCTTGCTATTTCTAACTGAACAATCTCCCACTTCTCTTTATCTAAAATTGGTTCATGATTGTTTTCAATATAGTATTGATTAACTTGTCCATCATTATCTATTCGTTTCTTCGTCAGGAAATCAACAGTATAGGTTTTCTGAAGCAAAGCATCACCCTTGTATTTTTCATTTTGAAGCATCTTCCATATAGCACTTGGGCACCACTTTGCTTTACCTGTGCAACCTGGTATTTCCAGTTCTCTTAACTCTTTGGAAATAAATTCTGGACTGTATCCTTCTAGAAACCTATCAAATATATACCTTACGACCTTTGCTTATTCATGTTTTATAATGCGATTTGCTTTTTTATATTTGGCCTAAAACATAAACTTCATAGTATTTACTCCTTACTTAAAATTTACAATACCAGTATATAAACTAATAAAAGGATGACTATATAGCCACCCTAAGAATTTTTATAATTGTATCAAGTTTTACCCAAAAATACTGTATTAATCTAACCTTCTCACATTAAAAACATCAAAAGTTTAGTCTGCGAAAGCATTACATCCTTTATATCAGGACTAATACTCTCACTTATTAACACATTTAAAATTGAATAAGCAATCACTTACTAAGTCTATAAGTATTTCTACAGTCACTTGTGTGACCAATAAAAATAAGGTTGAGGAGTCTGATACATCGGTTAGCAGCAAATGATGAGGAGGGGAGTCGAACCCCTATTCCCGATAACAGAAAATTCAATATTTCAATCTCATTCTATCATAAAATTTTCAAATAAACAATCATAATTTTTCTCTTAATGTTCTAAAAATTAAAACTCAAGCTTTGTTAAGAAATTCATCACAACAATTACAAATTTCCCCAAGACCAAATATTGCCTAAATTTCATATATAAGAGGTGATGCATTAATTCCCATAAAGCCATGCTCATAGGTAATAAATGTACCCCCTACGTGTAACTGGAAATATAAACTCAATAACACCACCTATCGGATCAAAACACTCAACTTCTGCTCTCAGCCTGATACTTCCTCATATATCAAAAAAAGCCTTACAATCAAGGCTTTTCATTATCCCTTTCGTTACAAGTTTTTTAAGATTTTACCAGCAACACTACACACTCCACGTGATGCGTTTGAGGAAACAGATCCACTGGTTGTACTTTCTTCAATTCATATCCTAATTCTCGGTAGAGCTTGATATCACGCGCCATGGTTGCGACATTACAGGAGATATAGGCGATGCGATCAGCTCCTGTTTGAGCGCTTGCTTTGATAAAGCTTTCTGTGAGTCCTTTTCTTGGTGGGTCCACTAGGATAAGACTTGGTTGAATTCCTTCCTTGAGCCAATTTTTCATAGCATTTTCAGCTGTGTCACAGACATAGTGGGCGTTTGAAATATTGTTCAGCTGAGCATTCTTTTTGCTATTCTCAACCGCTTCTGGAATCACTTCGACACCATAGACTTCCTTGACATGTTTCGCAACAGAAAGACCAATCGTCCCGATACCAGAATAGGCATCAATGACCACATCATCTTCTTTTAATTCAGCAAAATCAATGGCTGTTTGATAAAGTTTTTCAGCCATTTCAGTATTGACTTGGTAAAATGCTGGTCCAGCGATTTGGTAGTCATTTCCCAACATCTGGTCAGTGATAAAGTCTTGTCCATAAAGTGTGCGCCATTCTTTACCAAAAATAGCATTGGTGTTTTGGTCGTTGATATTTTGCATAACAGACACAATCTCTGGGAACTGCTTGATTAGTTGTTCAATCAATTGCTCCACACGAAAAACTTTGGGACGAGTTGTAACCAAGATAACCATGATTTGTCCAGAATAGTGTCCACGACGCACCACAAGATTTCGAATCAAGCCAGATTGTTCCTTTTCATCATAAGGTTTCAAATCATAACGACGAAGCAAATCTCGAAGAACTACCACAACTTGGTCAATGACAGGATCTTGGATAAAGAAATCTTCTAGAGGCATGAGATCATGCGAATTCTTACGGAAAAATCCTGTTTCCAAGACACCATTAACACGACGAACAGGCACCTGCGCCTTGTTGCGGTACTTGATTGGATTTTCCATACCAAGCGTTTCAGCAACCTCTACATCTGCAATTCCAGCAATCTTGTATAGACTGTCCTTGACTTGCTTAGTTTTAAACTTGAGCTGTTCTGGATAAGCAAGGTGACCTAAATCAGCTATTCCTGAACGCAGGTAAGCCAAATCTAGATCTTGATTACGGTGTGGTGAATGGACAAGGTATTCTTCCACTTTCCCAAAACCAATCTTTTTGTTTACTTTAAGGACACGCATAAGGATTTTTTCACTTGGTAAAGCATTCTCTACAAAGAATACCAAACCATCCACCTTGGCCACTCCTGCACCTTCATGAGTCAAATCAATAATTTCAACTTCTACAATACTATTTTTCTTTAACATTCTCTTCTCTTTCTATTGGCCGACAAAAAAGACGGCAACGTTACGGTTACCATCTATTATACCATGAAATTTCTTAAGAACCAAAACTCTTGAAGAAGTTGACAATGGCTTGCCAGAGGGAGCTTAGGAAATTACCACCGTCCTCTAGCGCCTTATCAGCATCAAAGTTAAGGTTAATATTTTTAAAACTGTCGCCAGCTTGTGATACGATGCTTTGTTTAAGATCATTCAAGGTTTTAGTGAAGTCTGCATTGCTCAGGATATCACTCTTTGAGAGATTCAAAGCAAAATTGATGATAATATTGATCTGGTTTCCTGTTATAACCTGATCAAGTTTGTAATTTTTTAAGGTATCTTCAACAATTTTACGGACATCTTCCTCTGTCAGATTTCCCTTACTTTCTTTAGCTTTGGCGAGTGCTGACTTGATATCAGCTAGGGCAACATTTAATTTATTAGCATCATAGCCTGACTTGTCCTTGTTTTCAGCATTAATATCTGACAAAGCCTTTAGCTCTTCTTGAGCCAAGTCTTTATTAGCTTGTGGTACCTTGGCTCCATTAGCCTCTAGCGAATAGTAAATCCCTGCTAAGGCACTCTCACCTGTAACTGGAATAGGGGCTGCTACAGTGATTTTGGCGTGTTCCACTCCCAAGGTTACGGCTGCGTTTCGGTACATATCCTGAGTCACCTTAGTGATGTTTTCTGGTGTTTCAATCTTGACCTCAAGTGGCGACTTGTCACCCAGCTTTTGAATCTTGGCTGATGAATACAATTGTAAACTAGAGTCATTGGCCACATTCATAATCTTAGAATAGACATCAGGTGTCATTGTCTTGAGATCTTTGGTGTCTGTTGAGGCATTGTAGCCTAGTTTTTTTAGGGTTTGATTTTTTTGGTCTTCAGATAATGAAGAACCTAGGACATATTCAGGTTGGACGTAGGTTTCATCGATAACTTTTTGAACATCTGTTGCTGCATGGACGCTATTCATAGCTGTTACTGCCCACAAGACCGCAGCACTAGTCAGAAAGAGTTTCTTTCTCATAGGGAATTTCCTCCTTTACCTTTCTAGAGTAATATATCTATCTTAAAGAAAACTTATAACAAAAACACCTGGGCTAGCCAGATGTCGAAAAGAGAGTGAAACATTTGATGATGTAAAGGTTGAGTTGCACTTGTCTAGAATAATAATAGTTTCCTCCATTTACATAGAGTTCGGCTCCATGAAAAATAGAAATGGGGTGAATATAACTATAAGTCTTTCCAGTGGTGTTACCAAGCAAGGGAGCAACAGTATCACGAGAGTACTGTTTGGCCAGTGCTAGGGTGTTTTCCTTACCATTTTGGGCGATAAAATCGATATAGGCAGGTCCAAAATTATAGGCTTGAACAGCTGTCCAGACATCAACACCCTTCTTCTGAGCCTGATAGAGATTATCTGTCAGAGTTTGAACGCCTTGCCGAATGCTAGAGGCATTATCATTGATGGTGTTGGTGGAACCACTTGCAGACTCACTAGACTGCATAACATCGCCTTCTTTTCCTTTTGTTTCAGTATAAATCATAGCGAGCACAAGCTCTTCGTTTGCTGGGGTGTCTTTTTCACTCAAGATTTCTCGCACCATGGGTTGATAGGTCATGACTTGCTTGACATCTTGGTGAACGCGGTAAGCTTTATATCCAGCAAAAAGGAAGACTGCTAGTACAAGCACTCTTCGAATTCGTTTAAACATTATTTACTTTGGATATCCTCGATATTTTTGATTAAGATAGAGTAAGTTCCATTGTCATTTTGGATAAACTCAACAGACTCGGCGTCTTGATAGACGTTATTAGGAACGATGAGCTCAATTCCATTTGACAAGGAGAGTTTTTGATTTTCAAATTTTTTAAGCTGACGACTGGCATCAATTTCATCAAATTGAACAGGCTCTGGTACGGCTTCTTTGACTTGATCAATAAAGCTCAAACGAGCTGTCAGGTTGTTATCAAAAAGGTCATTGGCCAATTTTTCAGGTGACAACTCATTGCTTTCTTCTAAGTTGTTGAAAATCGCTGATTTTACCTTGGATTGAAATTGAAAATCGTCTGTGTTAAAGGTTTCAGCAATGCGCTGTGCCGTTTTTTCCAGTTCTTTGATAGATTTCTTGGGTGAAATTTTAGGGGCGACAGCAAGAAGATTATCTGAAAAATAGTTCAAAAAAGTCCCGTTGTACTTGATTCGTTTTTCAATCAGATGGTACTTGCGACTCTGAAGATTGACCACCAAGGCTTCGTCGGCACCCGTTCCAAATCCAGGCAGGTTATTCTGAGTCAACTTGATTGGATTATCAACTTCTCCTCCGACGTGAGTCAGGGTCTCACGCAGGGCAATTCGTAAGAAAGCGAAATGTTCCACGCCTTCTTTAGAAAATTGCACAAAAATCAAATCATTGGTCTTGAGATTTTCTGAAATGCCGAACTCCTCTTTCCAGAGATTAGCCAGCGTTACTGATGTCTCCAACAAATCGTCTGTGATGTGATTGAAGAAGGGATTTTCTTCTTCGAAAATCCCAGTCTTAGCTTCATCTGAATATACACGTTCAATTTTTTTACGCAGATATTCTTCGATTTTTGGAGTAATATTGAGAAATTTATCCGCTAGGAACAGCTCGGTGTCATCCGGACTGAACTGATGAATAATAGCTTTCTTAATATAAATGTCCATAAAAGTTTTAGTCCTCGTATAATGGGAAGGCATCTGTTAATTCTTTAACTGCACTTCTCACTTCTTCTAAGACAGCTTCATTTTCTGCATTCTTAAGGGTTTTAATGATAAGTTCAGCCACTTTGCGACTTTCTTCTTCACCAAATCCACGTGCAGTAATGGCTGCTGCTCCGATACGAATACCACTTGTCTTGAATGGTGACAAGCTTTCGTAAGGGATTGAGTTTTTATTTAGGGTAATATTGACTTCATCCAGCAAGTTTTGAGCAACTTTTCCGTTTTCTACAACTTTAGTCACATCCACTAGGAAGAGATGGTTTTCAGTCCCACCAGAAATAATACGGAAATCAGGGTCTTGCAAGAAGACATCCGCCATAGTCTTGCTGTTCTTGATAACATTGGCAGCATATTCCTTGAAGGCTGGATCTAAGACTTCTTTGAAAGAAACAGCTTTAGCTGCCACAACATGCTCCAAAGGACCGCCCTGAATACCTGGGAAAATAGCTGAATTGATTTTCTTAGCTAAATCTTCATCATTGGTCAAAATCAAACCACCACGAGGTCCACGAAGGGTTTTGTGAGTCGTTGTTGTAGTGATATGAGCGTATGGTACTGGACTTGGGTGAAGACCAGCAGCAACCAAACCAGCGATATGGGCCATGTCTACCATGAGCTTCGCCCCAACAGCATCCGCAATTTCACGGAATTTTGAGAAGTCAATAATTTGAGAATAGGCTGAAGCACCTGCTACAATCAGTTTTGGTTTGACTTCTTGGGCTTGTTTTAAGATAGCATCAAAATCTAGGAATTCCGTTTCAGGATCCACACTATAAGAAACAAAGTTGTAGGTTTGACCTGAGAAGCTGACAGGAGCTCCGTGAGTCAAGTGTCCACCAGCTGCCAAATCCATCCCCATAACAGTATCACCTGGCTCAATCAAGGCCATGTAAGCCGCACAGTTGGCTTGACTTCCTGAGTGTGGTTGGACATTGGCAAATTTAGCACCGAAAATTTCTTTTGCGCGTTCAATGGCTAGACTCTCTACCACGTCTACCACATCAGTTCCACCATAATAACGGCGTCCTGGGTAACCCTCGGCATATTTATTCGTCAAGATAGACCCTTGAGCAGCCATAACAGCCTTGGAAACTACGTTTTCCGAAGCAATCAACTCAATGTTGTTTTGTTGGCGTTCTTCTTCTTTGGCAATAGCATTCCAGAGATCAGCATCGTATGCTTTAAAATCGTCTTTGTCAAAAATCATAGGTCTTCTCCTTTATAGTGTGACTAGTCCTTTAGTTTGTTTTACAATAAGAAAATAAACTAAAAGATGCGAATAAATCGTTTCTGCACTTTATCACAAGTATAACCAACTTTTTCATAAAATGCATGAGCATCCAGACGATGATCGGCAGAGTTTAAGCGGATAAACCCATAACCACGTCTTTTTGCTTCTTCTTCCAACCCTTGTAATAAGCCTTTACCAATACCTTGCCCTTGTGCTTGAGGTGAAACTGCTAAAGCTAAAATATTAAATCCTGCTTTAGAATAAAGTGATTCATAGACCTCAGCGTGGACATATCCAAGTAAGACATGACTAGCTGCATCCTCATAGCCAAGAAGGAAATGATGGGAATCCTGAGATAGTCTAGCTAATTGACTAGCCGTTTCCTCTGGACTAAAAGAATAACCCAAAGCTTCTTGGTTAATGTCACATATAGCTTTCACATCAGTTTCTCTTAAGTCTCTTAACATCTCATTCCTCCTCAAAAGAAATCTCTGGCAACCGAGCAAGAATATCTTCTCGCTTAATCGCCCCTTGGCGTAAGATTTTCACCTTGTCTCCAGACAAATCCAAAATAGTCGAATCCTGTCCAGTTAGAAAAGCATCGTCTTCCAGACCCAGAACCTCTTGGTCAAAATCCTCTAGAATTTGGTTAAAGGTCACTCCACTTGCCTGACCTGAAATATTGGCAGATGGCCCAATCAAGGGACCTATCTCTCGAATCAAATCAAGGGTAATGGGATGACTCGGCATCCGAAATCCAACAGTTGCAAGACCAGAATTGACCCAATAGGGAACGCGGTCATTGGCTTCAAGGATAATGGTCAAGGGACCTGGTAAAAAGGTCTCTACAAGTTTTTGAAGATAAGTTGGCTGATTCTTAGAAAAGTGCAAGATATCCTCTAAAGAGGCGATATTGAGGTTAAGCGCCTTGTCTCTTGGACGACGTTTGAGTTGGTAAACATGGTCAACTGCTTTTTCATCTAAGGCCTTAGCAAAAAGACCGTAAACTGTCTCTGTAGGCAGAACGACAGCTCCACCATTTTCCAACTCTTGTCTAATCCTGTCCATCATCAACTACAACCATCCTATCTTGACTAAACTGGTCCTTGAGCGTTCGTACTCGTTTTTCAGGAAGCTGTTTCCTAAAAAGTTCAGGAACACTTTGACCTTGCTTGTATCCAATTTCAAGGTAAATCTTACCACCATCCTTGAGATGGTACTTTGCATCTTCCGCAATTCTACGGTAAATAGCTAGGCCATCCTCGTCTGCAAAGAGAGCTAGATGAGGTTCCGAATGCAAAACATTCAAGCCGACCTCTGACTCATCTTCACGAGAGATATAGGGTGGATTGGAAACAATTATATCATATTTTTCAGAAATTTCTGTAAAACAGTCAGATTTTTTTAAAAATATTTGAAGATTTTGATTTTTAGCATTTTCGTTAGCTACATCTAAAGCATTTTGAGAAATAACCTCAGCGGTCACAGACCAATCTGGTCTGTTTTTTGCTAGAGCAAGAGCAATAGCTCCACTACCTGTTCCAATATCCAGAACTGAAAGATTCGTCTCAGGATTTTCAGCCAGGATAAGCTCCACCAACTCCTCTGTTTCTGGACGAGGAATTAATACTCGTTCATCAACTTTTAACTGCATTCCATAAAAATCTGCCTGTCCGATGATGTATTGTGCCGGTTTATGAGCTGCTATCTGCTGGTAAATCTCTTCTACAAATTGTTTTTCTTCCTCTGTTACCTCTTTCTGGAGGGAAAAAACGAAATCTGTAAAAGATAGATTTTTCAGGCTACGATAGACAAAAGAGAGGCTTTCAGCTTCCTCTCCTTGTCTTATCAATTCTTCTTCAAAATCTGAAAATAATTGAGCTAATTTCATTATTTATTTGTTTAATTCTTCTAATTTTTGTGTTTGGTCATAAAGCACCAAGGCATCCACAACTTCGTCCAATTTACCAGACAAAATAGTATCTAGTTTTTGGAGGGTTAAGCCGATACGGTGATCTGTGACACGGTTTTGTGGGAAGTTATAAGTACGAATCCGTTCTGAACGGTCACCAGTACCGATTGTCGACTTACGCTCAGCGTCCTGTTCATCCTGAGCAATCTGAGCAAAGTGGTCAGCAACACGCGCACGGATAATCTTCATAGCCTTCTCACGGTTCTTCTGCTGGGTACGTTCTTCCTGCATCTCAACCTTGATATTGGTTGGCAAGTGAACGATACGAACAGCAGTCGCAACCTTATTGACGTTCTGTCCACCAGCACCTGATGCGTGGTAGATATCAACACGAAGGTCTTTTGGATCAATATCGTATTCTACTTCTTCAACTTCAGGCATAACAAGAACTGTCGCTGTCGAGGTGTGAACACGGCCTTGGCTTTCTGTCACAGGGACACGTTGCACACGATGGGCACCTGATTCGTACTTGAGTTTAGAGTATACAGACTGACCAGAAACCATAGCAACCACTTCTTTGAAACCACCGACACCGTTTATAGAGGCTTCCATAACTTCAAAGCGCCAGCCTTGGGCTTCCGCATACTTTTGGTACATGGTTAGCAAATCTCCAGCGAAAAGTGCCGCTTCGTCACCACCAGCCGCTCCACGAATTTCAAGGATGATGTTCTTGTCATCGTTTGGATCCTTTGGAAGGAGCAAAATTTTGAGTTTTTCTTCGTATTCTTCTTTTTCAGCCTTGGCATCTTTGAGCTCTTGCTTAGCCATTTCTTCCAAGTCCGCATCTCCGCCTGATTCCTTAATCATCTCTTCGGCATCAACGATATTTTGAAGGACTTGTTTGTACTCACGGTAGGCTGTTACTGTGTCACGAGTTGAAGCCTCTTCTTTTGAAAGCTCCATGAAACGCTTGGTATCCGATACCACATCTGGGTCACTGAGCAACTCTCCTAATTCTTCATAACGGTCTTCTACAGCTTGTAGTTGATCATAGATGTTCATTTTTCTTCATTCTCCTTATTGATTTCAGGGGCAAAATAGTGTTTACGGCAAACTGAGATATAGGTTTCGTTACCACCAATCTGGATCTGTTCTCCATCGTAAACGGGCAGTCCATCCTGTGTTCGCAAAACCATAGTTGCCTTTTTTTTACAATACTGACAGATGGTCTTGATTTCGTCAATCTTGTCTGCTAAGAGCAAGAGATACTTGGAACCTTCGAACAGTTCATTTCGAAAATCATTTTTCAAACCAAAAGCCATGACAGGTATGTCTAACTCATCCACAACACGAGCTAGATCGTAAACATGGTGACGCTTGAGAAACTGGGCTTCATCGACCAACACACAGTAAGGCTTTTCTGGTAGGTCTCGGATATAGCCAAAGACATCCGTCGTCTCCTCAATCGCAAGAGCAGGGCGTTTCATACCAATCCGACTCGACACATAGCCAACACCGTCACGCGTATCAAGAGCTGAGGTCATAATCACAACACCTTTTCCTTGCTCCTCATAGTTATAGGCCACCTTGAGAATCTCAATCGTCTTACCAGAGTTCATGGTCCCATAACGATAATACAACTGTGCCATGTTTCTTGCTTCACGTCCATTTCTAAATTTTTGCTACATTCTAGTATATCATAATTTTCTTAAGCTTTAAACGGCAAAATGTGGTAAAATAGAAGAAATCAAAAACTAGTGGAGGAAGCTATTATGCCATTTGTACGCATCGATTTATTTGAAGGACGCACGCTCGAGCAAAAGAAAGCTCTTGCTAAGGAAGTAACGGAAGCTGTTGTCCGTAACACTGGAGCACCTCAATCTGCTGTCCATGTCATCATCAACGACATGCCAGAAGGAACTTACTTCCCACAAGGGGAAATGCGCACCAAATAAGCTAGCTTAAGCAGAATTGCTTAGGCTTTTTCAATCTCCAAGTAGCATCCATTGAAGAAATAGTCCAAATTTGTTACAATTTGAACAGAGACTTGGAAAAATTTCCAAGAAAAGAGCTATTAATTAAAGGAAATATTATGATTACACGTGAATTTGATACCATCGCTGCTATCTCTACTCCACTAGGTGAAGGGGCTATTGGTATTGTCCGCCTGAGCGGAACAGAAAGTTTTGCTATTGCGCAAAAGATTTTTAAAGGAAAAGACTTGAGTCAGGTTGCTAGCCATACCCTTAACTACGGTCACATCGTTGACTCTCATACAGGAAAAGTTATGGACGAGGTTATGGTTGGAGCTATGAAGTCTCCAAAGACCTTCACTCGTGAGGATATTATCGAGATTAACACCCACGGTGGGATTGCGGTTACCAATGAGATTCTCCAGCTAGCTATCCGTGAAGGAGCTCGATTGGCTGAACCTGGTGAATTTACCAAACGTGCCTTTTTAAACGGTCGCGTAGATTTGACACAGGCCGAGGCCGTGATGGATATCATCCGCGCCAAGACAGACAAGGCCATGAACATTGCGGTCAAACAACTTGATGGTTCCCTTTCTGATCTTATCAATAATACCCGTCAAGAAATCCTCAATACACTTGCCCAAGTTGAGGTCAATATCGACTATCCTGAGTATGACGATGTTGAGGAAGCTACTACTGCTGTTGTCCGAGAGAAGACTAGGGAGTTTGAGCAATTGCTAACTAATCTCCTTAGGACAGCCCGTCGCGGTAAAATCCTTCGTGAAGGAATTTCAACGGCTATCATCGGCCGTCCTAACGTTGGGAAATCAAGCCTTCTCAACAACCTCTTGCGTGAGGACAAGGCTATCGTTACAGATATTGCTGGTACGACACGTGATGTCATCGAAGAATACGTCAACATCAACGGTGTTCCTCTAAAATTGATTGACACAGCTGGTATTCGTGAAACAGATGATATCGTTGAACAAATCGGTGTTGAGCGTTCGAAAAAAGCTCTTAAGGAAGCTGACTTGGTTCTACTGGTGCTAAATGCCAGTGAACCACTAACCGCCCAAGACCGCCAACTCCTAGAAATCAGTCGGGAGACTAATCGCATTATTCTTCTTAACAAAACCGACCTGCCTGAAGCAATTGAAACTTCAGAACTTCCAGAAGATGTCATCCGTATTTCAGTCCTTAAAAATCAAAACATTGATAAGATTGAAGAGAGAATTAACAACCTCTTCTTTGAAAACGCTGGTTTGGTTGAACAAGATGCTACTTACTTGTCAAATGCCCGTCACATTTCCCTGATTGAAAAAGCTGTTGAAAGCCTACAAGCTGTTAATGAAGGTCTTGAACTGGGGATGCCAGTTGATTTGCTTCAAGTTGACTTGACCCGTACTTGGGAAATTCTCGGAGAAATCACTGGAGATGCTGCTCCTGATGAACTCATTACCCAACTCTTTAGTCAATTCTGTTTAGGAAAATAGAAAAATCCATGATCGTTGTTGCGGTCATGGATTTTATTGTCTTTATTAGTAATCTGGTCTTAAGACCCCTGTTACAGTTGCCTTAGTTGCTTCGTAGTCACCATCTACAACAACCTTAATAATGCGTTTGGCATCTTCTTCTGGTGCTGGAACAAGAGGTAGACGAGTTGGTCCAGCTTCAAATCCCATATAGTTCAAAACTGCCTTAACTGGAGCAGGACTTGGATAAGAGAAGAGGGCATTGACTTTAGGAATGAACTTACGTTGAATAGCTGCAGCTGACTTCATATCGCTTTCTGCAATAGCCGTAAACATCTCATGCATTTCATCACCATTTGTATGAGAGGCAACAGAAATAACTCCATCCGCACCAAGGTTCATGGCATGGAAAGCATCTCCATCCTCACCAGTATAGACCAAGAACTCTTCTGGTTTGTGCTCAATCAAGTAAGCCATATTAGCCAAGCTAGTACATTCTTTGACACCAATAATATTTGGATGGTCAGCTAAACGAAGCATGGTTTCTGGAGTTAATTCGACAACCACACGACCTGGAATGTTATAGATAATAATTGGTAGGTCAGAAGCATCTGCAATGGCCTTAAAGTGCTGATACATTCCTTCTTGAGAAGGTTTGTTGTAGTAAGGAACAATAGCAAGCCCAGCTGCGAACCCACCAAATTCAGCTACTTCTTTGACAAACTCGATCGAGTCACGCGTATCATTGGTACCTACACCCGCAATCAAAGGAACGCGTCCATTGACAATCTTTTGTACAGCCGCAAACAACTCCAACTCCTCATCGTGGGTCAAAGTTGGACTCTCAGCAGTGGTTCCTGCAAGGAGAATTCCGTCTGTATGATGGGTCAACAGATGCTCAATCAAGGCTGGAATAGCGTCAAAGTTGATGGAACCATCCTCGTGGAAGGGAGTAATAAAGGCTGTGATGATTTTACACTCTTTTAAATCCTGATAAGACATGAGAAACACCTCTCTATTTCAAAGAAGGAGTTCATATGAACTCCTAAACGTTATGACTATTTTAATTCAAATTTCAATTCAGCTGTTGGACGAACCAAACCACGTTCATGAAGAGTTTCAGCAATCTGAACTGAGTTCCAAGCAGCACCTTTGAGAAGGTTATCTGAAACAACCCACATGTGAATTCCTTTTTCTGCATCCAAGTCTTTACGGATACGACCAACAAAGGTATCACGTGAACCCACTGCATTGATGGCTTGCGGATAGATTTGATGAGCGACATCATCTTCAAGTACAGCACCTGGGAAGGCTGCGATAGCTGCTTTTACTTCTTCGATTGGAGCCACTTCTTTTGTTTCGATGTAAACAGACTCAGAGTGAGCTGACAAGACTGGAATACGCACACATGTTGCAGATACTGCAATGCTATCATCTTCCATAATTTTCTTAGTTTCTTTAGTCATCTTCATCTCTTCGTAAGTGTAATCATTGTCAGTGAAGACATCAATTTGTGGAAGAGCATTAAAAGCGATAGGATAATGTTTCTTATCACCACCTGAAGGCAAGATTTCTGCATGCAAATCACGTGGGTTTACACCATCATTCAAGACTTCACGAAGTTCACGTTGTGTCTCAAGAATTGCTCCCATACCAGCACCTGAAACTGCTTGGTAAGTTGAAACAATAATACGGTCCAAGCCCCATTTTTGGCGAACTGGCTCGAGAGCTACCATCATTTGGATTGTTGAACAGTTAGGGCAGGAAATGATTCCGTTGTGAGCATCAAGTGCATGAGCATTGACCTCTGGAACAACCAAAGGAACATCTGGATTTTGACGGAAGTAAGATGTATTATCTACTACTACCGCTCCAGCTTTCACTGCGTATGGTGCATACTTAGCTGATGTAGAACCACCTGCTGAAAAGAGAGCAATATCAACTCCTTCAAATGCTGTTTCAGTCGTTTCTTCAATCGTAATATCTTGATCTTTAAATTTCAAAGTCTTGCCCGCTGAACGTGCAGAAGCAAGTAAACGAATTTTATCGATTGGAAGTGTTGATTCTTCCAACATTTTTATCATCTGAGCACCGACAGCACCTGTCGCGCCGACTACAGCAACTGTATATCCCATAAATAACCTCTTTCGGAATTTTCTAAAAATTTCTATAATAGATGTATTATACTACTTTTTCCATGAATTGCAAAGCTTTTTCATCATTTTTTAGAAAATAAAAATCCCCAGTCGCTAGACTAGGGACTAAGAGGCATCTTCATGTGATGAGCAGGTTCACACAACTCATCAAGGTCCGCTCCTGCGTTATGACCTCCTTATGCTCAATAGTAGTCCGAAGACTACCTATCGACTCATCGCATCTTCTATTCTACTAAAGAGAATGACTTTTGTCAACAGACGAAACTCTTTAGTTTCATTTACACAGCTGAATAGAAATATCTTTGAAACTTTTGATGCAGAGATAACAAAAACCCTTGTAAATCAAGAGTTTTCTTGTCTATTTAATGCTAATTGCCGGGATTGAACCGGCGACCTCATCCTTACCATGGATGCGCTCTGCCAACTGAGCTAAATCAGCTTACCTCAAAAGTATACTATAGTTAGAAAAACTTGTCAAGTTTCCTTAGAAATTTTCCATAAGAAAAAGCCAGGTAAGAGCTACCTAGCTTCTCTTCGTCTATTTGCTTAAATCAATTCGACGACCAATTTTGCCAATAATAATCGCTCCAATAATCAATGAAGCAAATTCACCAACTCCTGTTGTAAACCAAGTAAGGAAAAATGGTAATTGCGCTACGATATTCAACTCTGCAGCGATAGTAAACATGGAAATGGAAAAGAGGATTGAAAAGAAGAAATGGTCTTTTCGAATCAATCCGTTAAAGAGGTAATCTTTGCTGTATTTTGCAAAAAGCCAAACACCTAGACTGAGGAATACTAATGTTGATCCACCACCAACAAAGACATCTAGCAGTCCGAAGCTAAAGAAATTAGCAATCATACAACCGATAGTAACTCCGATGATGTACTTAGGATTGTAAAAAGCCATAAAATTCATCATTTCTGAAATACGAAACTGATAAGCACCGTAGCTGATGGCATTTAGGGGCGGTGTGACAGTTAAAACGACATAGATAGCAGCGACAATTGCGATATCTGCAACATCACGAATAGTTAATTTTTTCATCTTTTCTCCTTTGGCGGTTGCCCGCGTGTAATATGCTTGGTGAAAGAAGCTAAGCACCAAGGGTTGATTCAATCAACCTTACTAGTATAGCACAATAACTTGCTTTATGCTATACTAAAAGAATGAAAAAACGCATTCAAAATCTCTTCGTGAATGAGCTCTTAGCCTATCTTTTTTTTGGAATAGCAACTACTCTTGTCTCCATTCTATCCAGATTAGTCATTTATCAACTAACTCATAGAGAACTCCTTGCTACTGGGCTAGCAAATAGTATCGGTATCCTATTTGCCTTTATTACAAATGATAGGCTTGTCTTTAAGCAAGCTAGAGAGAATTGGTCAATCCGTTTAGTAAAATTTACTCTAGCACGTCTTTCTACTTTTCTTTTAGACTTGTTTTTAACTTTTCTCTTTGTAACTCAGTTTCCTAATATTATCGGACAATTTGTAAGTAATAATATTAATAAGGTGAATAGTATTGAAACCGTTCTTGCACAATTCTTGATAATTATCCTCAATTACATTTTTAGTAAGGTTTTTATTTTTAAGGGCACCTCTAAAAACCTATCCAATGGACACCAAAATATGAGATAATAGCCTTATCATAAGATGAGGTTATTAT
>NZ_JAHZPT010000026.1:0-27496 GCF_019929545.1 Streptococcus mitis | reverse complement strand
TGTGCCAACTAAATGAGACACATACAGTTGATTTTTTCTTTTGTGATAAGAGTGGAGTTTTTAGAGGTGCCCTAAAGGAAGTAAGGTTATCAAAACGATAAAGACAATAATGATTTTATTTAAGAGTAAGATACGTCTATCAAATTTTGTATCCATAATCGAATTTTTCATACTTCCCTCCTTAAATTCCTTCACCATTATTCATGCGTTTAACGATTTGGTTAACTGCAACAAGCAATACTACGTTAATCACTGCATTAAACAAACCAACCGCTGTTGAGTAAGAATAGTCTCCTGATACAAGACCAACTTTATAGACATACGTAGAGATAATTTCAGAAGTTGGCAAATTTAACGATGTCTGCATTAAGAATGCTTTTTCATAACCGACATTCATAATTCCACCTGCAGCTAAAACAAATTGGATAACCATAATGGGCTTAAGAGCTGGAATATCAATGTGCCAGATTCGTTGGAAGATATTGGCTCCATCCAGTCTTGCTGCTTCTACTAAAGCTGGATCTACATTTACTAATGTTGCTGTGTAGAGCGTTGAAGCCCAGCCCATTCCTTGCCAGATACCACTAAAGATGTATAAAGGTCTAAAGAAGTCTGGATTTGTCAAGAAGTCAGCCTTTATTCCAAACATAGAGAGAAAATTGTTGATTGGCCCTCCCACTGAAAAGAAAAGGAAAATCATACCAACGATAACAACGACTGAGATAAAGTTTGGTGCGTATAAAATGAGCTGAATTCGTTTTTTGACTTTTTCACTCAAGAGTTGATTGAGCATAATAGCAAGAATGATTGGTGGTAAAAAGCCAAGCAATAAACCATAGATACTTAATTTTAAAGTATTGGCTAACAAGATACCAAAGTTGGGAGAGGATATGAATTTTGTAAACTCAGAAAAACCAATCCAATCACTCCCCAAAATTCCTTTTAAGGGATTGTAATCTTTAAATGCGATTAAAACCCCATACATAGGGATGTATTTAAAGATAAAGGTCAAAACTAAACCAGGGACAGTCATCAATAACAAGAGTTTTTGTTTCTTAATTCTTTCCCAAAGAGAAACTTGCTTCGCTTTGCTATTCATAGCAACCTCCTTTTTTGAAACGTTTCATTTTTTGTTTTAAAAAGATAACGCTTGGCGCTGTCTATTTATTTTATTTTTGAAACGTTTCATTTTTGTTCTAAAAAAATAAATCTTTTTTATCTGAGTTTATTCTATCATTGATAGCGCTTTCTGTCAAGACTTATTTTCATTTTTTGTTGTTTTTCCTTCAACAAATTTTACTGGTAGGATTGTCTGCAAATTAACAGTCTTTCCATCAAGAATATCAAACAAAATCCGAACCGCTTCTTTGGCCATTTCTTCCAATGGTTGTTCAATAGTTGAAAGTAGATAATCTCTATCTCCAGCCATTTTAATTCCATCGTATCCAATAATTTGGACATCATGAGGAATACGTTTGCCATTCTTTTCTAGAATTTCAGTCACATCCAAAGCTGTAAAATCGTTGATTGTAAAAATTCCATCTATAGAAGGATTTTCTTCCAAGAAACTCTCTAGCTTTCCATGATAGTCAGTAACTGTCTCATCCAAATCAAAAATACTAAGAGGTATTTTATGCTCTTGGACATACTTTTCAAATGAAATTCTACGACGTTTAGTTTCATTAATGGTTGTATTATGTCCGCCCACAAAGGCTAAATGCCGACATCCTTTACTAATTAATTGTTTAGCTGCTTCTCTTCCACCTGCATCATTATCTGATGAAACACAAGGAATGGCAATATCTGAGTATGTACGGTCAATACTGACAAAGGGAATTCCTGACGACAGGTAATGTTCAATTGGACTATAGGTAATAGCAACCACTCCATCAACTTTATTATGACGCAACATCTCCAGGTAGTCTTGCTCTCTATTTGTACCATTTATAGAACATAAGAGTAATTTATTATTCCTCTTATAGACTTCATTTTCCACATGCATAGTAAATTCTGAAAAAAAGGGATGCCAGATACTTGGTACAATGATTGCAATCGTTTCTGTTCGATTTTTTTTCATTCCTCTAGCGTAGTAATCTGGAATGTAATTCAAGGTTTTAATTGCTTGTTCCACTTTTTTCAAGGTTACTTCTTTAATGCCTTTTTCTTTATTAATTACACGTGAAACTGTTCCAACACTAACTCCTGCTTCTAAAGCAACATCTTTCATGGTAATTGATTTTCTTTGTTCTACCATCTTATCACCTCCTTTCAATATATAGTATCATGCAAACGCTTTTTTAGCAACTATTTCTCAATCATTTTTATCCAGATCATTTCCCCATCATGGATAAAATCACTCCAATTGGCTTTCTAAAATCCCTTCAATTTCATATATAGGAATCTACCTACCACAGGAAAAGACTTGATTTCAAGGCTTTTTTCGTATCTTCTACAAAAAAAGCAAGAGATTTAGAGGGCTATGAATCTAGATGTACATTTTGCTTAAATGATTGAAGGTCTTTTCTTAACAAAAACACCCCAAAAATTAGATTTTTTCTGTCTAACTTTTGAGGTACAGTTCAAACACGAAATAGAGTTTTTTTTATTTTAGGTTACTAATCTAATCGAATAAACATCATTGCGTTAAGCAAAGAGATGAGAGCGACAGTATTGACATTATTGGAATAGATCAGTCTCTTATTTTCAATCGGAGGAATAATAAAATTAGAAATGATGATATCATAAGGCGATTCTTCTAAAGATTCCTTTGATAATTCTAATTCAGTCCAAACTTCAAGTTCAAAATTGTTGCTGCAATAATAAGAAAGTGTTTCCGCTACTGATTTTGCATGATACTGATCAAAATTGCTCATAACCAGAACCTTCAGCTTTGGCTGATTTTGTAGTAGATTAAGCACCAAATGTTTGGTATGAGTGATGAATGTATAAGATAGATGATTTACCATCATTGAACTAGAACAAACTTCAAGAGTCTCTAAATAATGAGAAAGCTCTTTTTTTACATCTGAAACAAATTTAGGGAAAATATTTTGAAAATTCCTGATTGTATTCCCTTTTTGATCAAATAAAATAAACTCAGTGGACAACTCTTGACGATACAGATGTGCGGTATTATGCAGATGCCAAATCAGATTATCCCTATTTTCAATCTCAATCTGATACTTGACTGAAATCTGATCAATAAAATCACTCAATAGATGGTAAGATTTTTCAACATAGCTATCCTTTTTTACACATTTCATAAAGAGACTTTCATCTATGAAAAACATTTTTTGAAAGTAAGACACAAATAATTGGCAAACCACTTCTTCATCTAAAGAGATATTGTATTCTGATTCAAAACTCTGAGCAACACCTTCTATTCCTTCTGCCTGCATTAAAAAATCCAAACTTTGGTCGTTAAAAGAATCTTTCTCTATTGCCATAAGATGACCAAACTTTATTCGATATAGATTAATAACCAGGAGCAGCTTTAGCATTCTATGCGTTGACAAATTCATTGGAAAGCTTGTTTCCTTATAAACCAATTCTAACAATTGAGATAGGGGCTCTGATGAAAAATTTTCAAATGGCCATTCTAGGAAATAATATTTTTCTGAAAAATATTGTGCAAAAAAGTAACGAATGTCTCTCTCATTTCCAATGATTTGAACAGGGGTCAGACTGATTTCAAATTGAAATTGCCTTTTAATCACTTTATTGATTTGGCTAATAATACGATAGAGCGAAGATGAACTGATATAGAATTCTTTACAAATACTTTCAGCTTGACAACCCTCATTAAAGAAGATAAATTCTAAAATCGAAAAATGAGTTGAATGCTTAAAGAAATGATGGTAAACCATTTCAATATCACTATCATCGGTATTAATAATGCGTATACCATTAGTAGAAGAATGAAAAATCAAGTCAGGAAAAGCAGATTTAACATGGGATAGATCATCTTTGACTGCACGTTCTGTACAATTTAATAACTCTGCTAGTTCAGAACGATGAAACCAACGTTTATGTTCAAATAATAATTCTAATAATTCTAATTGCCTATGACTTTTTTTAGATAATAAATCTCTCATGAATGTCTTTCTCTCTTTATAAATTATCGGATTAAACCTCTTGCAATTATACCACAAAGAATAGGTAGAACATGCTGTAACGACTTTTACTAAGATCCTTTATTTCGTATAATAACACTACGGGAGCAATATATAAACAATTTTCTTATTTTACCGTCTATTGAGGGCGTGAATACAGAATCAAATTCAAGTCGAAAGAGTATATTTTTAATTTTAAAAATTATATAATAGCAACAATCAAAGAATTTGATTTTTTGATATTAAAATTATATAATAATCAAAATAATTGATTTTTTGTATTAAAATTATATAATAGCAATAATCAAAGAAATTGATTTATTTTTTGATATTAAAATAAAAAAGGAGGGTAAGCAATGTTGTGGTCAATCATTGCTGGAGGTCTGATTGGACTTGTAGCAGGTAGAATCACTAAAAAAGGTAGTTCTATGGGAATCGTCGCAAATGTATTCGCTGGTTTAATCGGGTCATCTGTAGGACAATCCCTTTTAGGTAGTTGGGGCCCATCCATCGCTGGAATGGCTTTGATCCCATCTATTGCAGGAGCAGCAATTGTTGTTACTGTAGTATCATTCTTTACAGGTAAAAAATAATTACTTGTAGAATAAACTATTTTTAAATAGATTAGACGGGTAAAAATAGTTTAATGTTAAATCGAAAGGATTGTATATGTCAAAAACAAAGAAAATATTTTTAATTATTTTCTGTATTTTAATCTTGACAATTTTCCTTCCTGTTTTGATAGATTATCATCAAGTTAGTGATCTAGGCATTCAGCTATTTAGCTGGAGACAGAATCATTTCGTTGAATTCTATCTCTCTAGATATATATTCTGGGGGATAGTGGCTCTATCAACTTTAGTTTTGTTATCGATGTTAGTTGTGTTGTTTTATCCTAAACGTTATTTGGAAATTCAACTTGAAACTAAAAACGATACATTAAAATTAAAGAATTCTGCAATCGAAGGTTTTGTTAGAAGTTTGGTAAGTGATCATGGATTGATCAAGAACCCAACTGTTCATGTAAATTTACGAAAAAATAAATGTTTCGTTCATGTAGAAGGTAAAATTCTTCCTTCGGACAACATCGCTGACAGATGCCAACTAATTCAAAATGAAATAACTAATGGATTGAAGCAGTTTTTTGGTATTGAGCGTCAGGTTAAACTAGAAGTTCTAGTAAAAGACTACCAGCCTAAACCAAAACCTCAAAACAAAAAGACTGTTAGTCGTGTGAAGTAAGGAAGTAAAAAATGGAATGGCTTAAACAATATCGATATCCAATTATCACTGGTCTCATAGGCGTATTTCTCGCTTGTTTGATTATCTCCTTTGGCTTCTTCAAAACAATATTTGTATTGATTTTAGGAGCACTGGGAGTTGCAGCTGGATTATATATCGAAAAAAACTATATAGATAAATAAAAAATAAAAATTACTAATTTAATTAAAGGAGTTTCATATGTCAAACGAAAAAAACATTAACACTAACGTAGAAAAGAAAGATGCTACTGTTGTAGCTCACGAAATCAAAGGGGAACTTACTTACGAAGATAAAGTTATCCAAAAAATCATTGGTCTGTCACTAGAAAACGTTTCAGGTCTTTTGGGAATCGACGGTGGTTTCTTCTCAAATCTTAAAGAAAAAATCGTTAACAGCGATGACGTAACAAGTGGTGTTAACGTAGAAGTTGGTAAAACACAAGTTGCAGTTGACTTAAACATTATTGCTGAGTACCAAAAAAATGTTCCAGCTTTATATTCAGAAATCAGAGAAATCGTATCTTCAGAAGTTGCTAAAATGACTGACTTGGAAGTTGTTGAAATCAACGTAAACGTTGTCGACATCAAAACTAAAGAACAACATGAAGCAGACTCAGTAAGCCTTCAAGATCGCGTATCTGACGTTGCTGAATCAACAGGAGAATTCGCTTCAGAACAATTCGAAAAAGCTAAATCTGGTCTTGGATCTGGTTTCTCAACTGTTCAAGAAAAAGTTAGCGAAGGCGTAGAAGCTGTTAAAGGTGCAGCAACTGGTGTAGTATCTCACGAAAAAACTCGTGTAAACTAAGATAAAATAAATATAACAGGAGAAATTATCATGTCAGTAGAAGAAAAATTAAATCAAGCTAAGGGTTCTATTAAAGAAGGTGTTGGTAAAGCCATCGGTGATGAAAAAATGGAAAAAGAAGGAACAGCTGAAAAAGTTGTTTCTAAAGTAAAAGAAGTTGCTGAAGATGCCAAAGACGCTGTAGAAGGCGCTATCGAAGGTGTTAAAAACATGTTGAGTGGCGACAATAAATAAGGCTAAAAGTTACTTTATCTTTTTAGTAACATTAGTCAAAAGAGTCTGAGTCAAAATGATTCTCAGAAAACAAAAAGCTAGAGATTTCCAATTGCGGAACTCTAGCTTTTTAATTTTGCCTCTTTCTCTTATTATATTTCAGCAGGTTGTTGACCGTTAGTACGAATCCCATGTCAATTCTCACTTGACGCTTACCTCTCAGATGACATCTCTTATAACCACGCAAACCTTTATCTGCCCAAAGACAGATTTCATATCAATCTTACGTTTAGCGAAAATTTGTCTACCCTTGGAAGATAAAAGTGACTGATATTCTTTAGTTTTTAAACACTGGTAACGTTCATTCATATACATTCCCTTTTGAGGGGCTGATTCAGGTTCATAATCGCAGTCAACATTGATTTCAAGGATTTTTACTTTCTATCTACTCTTTTTCATTATGTATTTTCGTATAGGTGTTTCAACAATTTGAACGATTTCAAATCCTTCTTTTTGGTAAAGATTATAAGCTGCTTGATTTGCTTCGAAGACATTTAAAGAAATACTATCTATGTCTCCATTTTTAAACATCAATTGAATAAAATCCTTAAATGCCTGGCTACCTAAGCCTTGTCCCTGTTTCTGGGGGTTGATAAAAAATCTTCCAATATGAAGATTACTGTCTTCTAGCCTGATTTTTTGTATTAGTCCGACAAACTCGTGTGCTTCAAAGATTGAAAAGATTCCTTCTAAATCTTGCAAGGCTTGAAGGGTCAGTGGAAAAGGAATCCTTGGTCCCATCCATTGTTCTTGAAAGGATTTGCCAAGGGAGTTGGACCATTGGCATACGAGCTGAGCGTTTTCTGCGCTCACCTTTTCTTCAAAACGAATTATCATCTTTGCCTCCCCATCTTATCTATTTTCTCCATTATACTACTTCTCCCGTTTTTTACGAATAGATAAGTATGATTGATTTTTATTTTTTTCTTGTCGGGAGCATTCTCGCTTCCTTTCTTGGTTTGGTCATTGACCGTTTTCCAGAGCAATCCATTATCAGCCCAGCCAGTCACTGCGATTCCTGTCAGACTCCCTTGCGTCCCTTAGATTTGATTCCGATTCTCTCACAGGTTTTTAATCACTTTCGCTGTCGCTACTGCAAGGCTCCTTATCCTGTCTGGTATGCCCTCTTTGAACTAGGCTTAGGACTCATATTTCTGCTTTACTCTTGGGAATTACTTTCCTTGAGTCAAGTCATCCTAATCACTGCGGGTTTGACCTTGGGTATCTACGACTTTCGCCATCAGGAATATCCCTTACTGGTCTGGATGACTTTCCACCTAATCCTCATGGCTTCCTCTGGCTGGAATCTGGTCATGGTCTTCTTCCTTGCCCTTGGAATTTTAGCTCATTTTATTGATATTAGCATGGGCGCAGGGGATTTTCTCTTTTTAGCTTCCTGCTCTCTCGTCTTTATCGTAACGGAGTTACTGATCTTGATTCAGTTTGCTTCTGCAACAGGAATTCTAGCCTTTCTCCTACAAAAGAAAGAGGAAAGACTTCCTTTTGTGCCTTTCCTCTTACTCGCTGCTTGTGTGATTATTTTTGGTAAGCTACTGCTTGTTTGATAAAGTCCTCAATCGACTCTCCTTCATGGAGGGCTTTTACGATTTTTGAACCAACGATAACGCCATCTGATACCGCATTGAAGCGTTCAACATCGGCTTGACTAGATACACCAAAACCTGTCAAGACGGGGATGTCGGCCACTTGATGCAATTGTGCCAAGTGCTTGTCCAAGTCTGCTCGGTAATTTCCTGATTTCCCTGTCACCCCATTGATGGCAACGGCATAGACGAATCCTTCTGCCCCATCAATCAACTCTTTCTGGCGTTCAATTCCTGTCGTCAAACTAACTAGAGGAATCAAGGCAATGTCTGTGTCTGCCAAAAATGGTTCTACAAAGTTGGCATGCTCATGAGGCAGGTCTGGAATAATCAAGCCCTTAACCCCTGTATCTTCCAAATCTTTGACAAAGTTCTCCACACCGTACTGAAAAAGGGGGTTGAAGTAGGTCATGATGACCAGCGGAACCTCTGTTTCAATGGTTTTCAAGGTTTCAACCAAAGCTTGTGTCGAAGTCCCGTGGGCTAAACTACGCAAGCCAGCTTCTTCGATAACTGGTCCATCTGCAACAGGGTCTGAAAAAGGAATACCCACTTCAATAGCCGAAACACCCAAATCTTCTAAAAAGTGAATTGTTTCTCCGAGACCATCCAAACCTTTCTCGTGGTCTCCAGCCATGATATAGGGAACGAAAATTCCTTTTCCAACTGCTTTAATAGCGTTTAATTTTTCTGTTAGTGTTTTAGGCATGAGTTTCTCCCTTCTTTGCTGCATCTGCTTCCAAGCGGTCTTTGACTTGAACCACATCCTTGTCACCACGACCTGATAGACAGACTATCATGGATTTGTCTGGTCCAAGTTCTTTGGCCAATTTCACCGCAAAGGCGATAGCATGACTAGATTCTAAGGCTGGGATAATTCCTTCCACACGAGACAAGAGTTGGAATCCTTCCAAGGCTTCCTCGTCTGTCACAGGAACATAGCTGGCACGTTTAATATCGTGGTAGTGAGAATGTTCTGGACCGATACCAGGATAGTCCAAACCTGCTGAGATAGAGAAGGCTTCAAGAATTTGACCATGGGCATCTTGGAGCACATCCATGAGGGAACCGTGAAGGACACCTGGACGACCCTTAGTCAAGGTAGCTGCGTGGTGCTCTGTATCCACACCAAGTCCAGCCGCTTCAGCTCCATACATAGCTACAGACTCATCTTCTACAAATGGATGGAAGAGACCGATGGCATTAGAACCACCGCCAACACAGGCTACTAGGGCATCTGGCAAATCTTGACCTGTCAAGTCGCGGTACTGTTGTTTAGCCTCTCGACCAATGACACTTTGGAAATCACGAACAATTTCTGGGAATGGATGAGGACCCAAGGCAGAACCAAGAATATAGTGGGTATCATCGATATTAGCCACCCATGAACGAAGAGCTGCATTGACCGCATCCTTAAGCACGCGCGAACCATCTGTCACGGCCTCAACCTTAGCTCCCAAAAGCTCCATACGGAAGACATTAAGGGCTTGGCGTTTGACATCCTCCTCACCCATATAGATGGTACATTCCATGTTAAAGAGGGCTGCAGCAGTTGCAGTTGCCACACCGTGCTGACCTGCACCTGTCTCAGCGATAATTTTCTTTTTACCCATGCGTTTAGCCAAAAGAACTTGTCCCAAGGCATTGTTAATCTTGTGTGCCCCTGTATGGTTAAGGTCTTCACGTTTAAGATAAATCTTGGCTCCGCCGATATGCTGGGTCAAATTTTTTGCGTAGTAAAGGGGAGTTTCACGCCCCACATACTGGAGCAAGAGTTGGTTTAATTCCTCTTGGAAACTTGGATCTGCCTGACTTTCACGGTAGGCCTTTTCCAACTCCAAAACTGCTGTCATCAATGTTTCTGGGACGAAACGTCCTCCGAATTTTCCGTAAAATCCATCTTTATTTGGTTCCTGATATGCCATTCTTTACCCTCTCTATAAATCTTCTAATCTTTTCATGATCTTTTTGTCCATCTGTCTCCACTCCGCTCGATACATCTACTGCATAGGGAGTAAAGTGTTGAATTGCTTTTACTACATTGTCTTCATTAAGCCCACCTGCGATAAAGAAAGGCTGAGTTAGTCCAATCGTATCCAGTTGAGCCCAGTCAAAGGTCTGGCCACTCCCTGCCACAGGGGCATCAAAGAGTAGATAGTCTGCCTGAGAATTGGGCACATGACCCTCTCCATCCACCTGCACAGCCTGAATACTGGCACAAGGTAAATCCTCAAACAAATCATCTGCCACCTGACCGTGAATCTGTACCAAGTCCAAGCCAACTTTGTCAATCGCTTCTAGCAGTTCTGCCCGACTTGGTGAAACAAATACACCAACCTTTTTGACATCTGCAGGAATAAGCTTTGCCAGCTCAGCAGCCTCTTCCAAAGTCACCTGTCTTTTACTAGGTGCAAAGACAAAACCGATGTAGTCTGCTCCTGCTGAAACGGCTGTTTTCACCGCTTCCTTGGTCGATAGTCCACAAATCTTAACCTTTGCCAATCTGCAACTCCTTGATTCTCTGGGCCACATCTTCTGCCTGCATGAGAGCTGTTCCCACCAAAATTCCGTTAAAGTATGGTGCTACTCGTTCCGCATCCTGCCCTGTGAAAATAGCAGATTCAGAAATGTAATAACGACCTTCCTTAAAGTGCTGGGCCAAATCCACACTGGTCTGCAAGTCAACTTCAAAGGTGGTCAAGTTGCGGTTATTAACACCAATAATCTCCGCACCAAGTCTGTGAGCTACCTCTAGTTCAGCTAGATTGTGAGTCTCCACTAAAACTTCCAGACCAAGCTCTGTCGCGTAGTCGTAAAGTTCCTTAAGGCGTTCTTCTGCCAAGGCTGCCACAATGAGCAAGATGACTGTCGCACCTGCATTGCGAGCTCGGATGATTTGCTTTTCATCGATGATAAAGTCCTTGTTGAGGGTCGGAATCTCTACCTGACTGGAAATCTCACGTAGATAATCCAAATGTCCTTTAAAGAAAACTTCATCTGTCAGAACAGAAATCATCACTGCTCCGTTCGCTTCATAAGTCTGGGCCTGTTGCACAATATCCACATCTAGATTGATATCTCCCAGACTAGGGCTAGCTTTCTTGACTTCAGCGATTACCTGCAAGCGGTCTTGATGATTCTTCAAAAAGTCTGTCAAGCGATAGGTCTGGCGCAAGGGCTGGATTTCCTCCAGCTCCATCTGCTCAACCTCACGCACCTTCTGCTCCAAAATTCGTGCTAAAAATTCCTGACTCATTTTTGGTACTCCTGTAACAGTCTGAGTTTTTCAAGGGCCTTGCCACTAGCAATGACTTGACGAGCTAAGGCAACTCCTTCCTTGATACTATCTACCTTACCATTAGCATAGAAACCAAGACCAGCATTCAAGACTGTCGTTTCCAAGAATGGACTTGGTTCATTTTTGAGAACGCTGAGCAAAATTTCTGCATTTTCCTGAGCGTTGCCTCCACGAATATCGTCGATAGCGTAGCCTTCCATCCCCAAATCCTCTGGAGTAAAGCTTGACAAGCTGATTTCGCCATTTTCAAGAAGAGCAATCGTGGTTGTTCCATTCAAACCAGCTTCATCCAAACCTTCTGGTCCAGCAACCACGATGGCACGTTTGCGACCCATATTTTTCAAAACCTGAGCTGTACTTTCTAGAAGTTCTGGACGACTAATTCCAAGAAGCTGTGTTTCCAAAGCCATTGGGTGAATCAGAGGACCAGTCAAGTTCATAATCGTTGGAATTCCCAATTCCAAACGAGCTGGCATGATATATTTCATAGCTGGGTGCATATTTTTGGCAAAGAGAAAGACGATGCCAGTTTTATCAAAGACCTTACCTAGTTCAGCTGGTTTGAGATCAAGATTGATGCCCAAGGCTTCGAGGACATCTGCAGAACCAGATTTAGAAGAAATCGAGCGGTTACCATGCTTGGCCATGTGAACACCGCCACCAGCCAAGACAAAGGCTGCAGTTGTCGAAATGTTAAAGCTAAAAGATTTGTCCCCACCTGTACCACAGTTGTCCATGGCATCATGAATTTCAGTTGGAATATGTTGGGCATGCCCTCTCATGACTTGGGCAATGGCTGTGCGTTCTTCAGGTGTTTCCCCCTTCATCTTAAGAGCTAAGAGGAGAGAAGCAATTTGCGCTTCAGTTACACGCCCAGTTACGATACGCTCAATGACATCCGTCATTTCCACACCTGATAAATTTTCAAATTTTGCTAGTTTTTCAATAATCTCTTTCATCCTAGTTTCCTCACTTTACAACCTTCTCGATAAAATTCCGAATAGAAGACAAGCCATCTGGCGTTCCGATACTTTCTGGATGGTACTGGAAGCCATAAATTGGAAGATTTTTGTGTTGAATTCCCATAATAGCTTGGTCATCAGTTGAACGAGCTGTCACTTCAAAGTCTTCTGGCATTTCTTCAATCAAAATACTGTGGTAACGCATGACCGCACGGCCGTCCTCGATGCCTTGATACAAAACAGATGGCGCTTCAAAGCTGATATTACTCTGTTTCCCATGCATGACTTTTGGAGCCAAACCTAACTTACCACCAAAGACTTCTGCAATGGCTTGGTGGCCCAAACAAATCCCTAAAATCGGCTTCTTGCCAGCAAAGTCACGAATCATGTCTTCCATCTTACCAGCATCAACTGGCCAACCTGGACCAGGAGAAAAAACCAGACCATCTGCTTTTTCAGCTTCTTCGTACAGCTTGGGATCATCATTTCTCAAGACTTGCACCTCTGCAAAATTCCCAATGTATTGGGCCAAGTTATAGGTAAAAGAATCATAGTTGTCAATCAATAAAATCATGGTCTTAGTTCTCCAATTCTAGTCATAGATTTTGCTTTGTTAATGGTTTCTTGGTATTCGTTTTGGGCGATGGAGTCGTAGACAATCCCTGCCCCAGCCTGCACATAAGCTGTTTGATTTTTGAGAATCATCGTTCGGATGGCAATGGCGAAATCCATATCACCCGTCGCAGACAAGTAGCCGATTGCTCCTGCGTATACGCCCCGTTTTTCCGTTTCCAGTTCATAGATGCGTCTCATTGCGCGAATTTTTGGTGCTCCAGAAACAGTTCCAGCAGGAAGTGTTGCTTTCAAAGCATCCATAGCAGTGAGTTCTGGAAGCAAACGCCCCTTGACCACGCTGGTCAAATGCATAACATAACGGAAGAGCTCCACTTCCATATACTTGGTGACTTGGACACTGGCCGTTTCAGAGATGCGGCCAATATCATTACGTCCCAAGTCTACTAACATCCGATGCTCTGCTGTTTCCTTCTCATCCGAAAGCAGGTCTGTCGCCAAATCCTTGTCCTCTTCATCCGTAGCGCCTCTTGGTCGTGTCCCTGCAATCGGATTGGTTGTCACGATGCCATTTTTGACAGAAACCAAACTTTCTGGACTAGCTCCGATGATTTGATAATCCCCAAAATCATAGAAATAAAGGTAATTAGATGGATTGGTCACGCGGAGATTTCTGTAGAAGTCAAATGGATTTCCAGTAACTTCTGCTGAGAAGCGCTGACTGAGTACACATTGGAACATATCGCCATTACGAATCAAGTCACGAGCTGTTTCCACCATTTCCTCAAACTTCTGAGGAGCGATATGGGGTTTGAAGTCCAGTGGAGATAGATCCAAGTCTTCAAATTCATTTGGAGCAGGAATGCGTAATTCCTCAAGCACTTGGTTTAAGGCTTCTTCCAAGTCTTCTTGGCTACGCTCACTATAAAGAGCATCCTCGATGACATGGATTTTTTCCTTCTTGTGGTCAAAGACAATGTAACTCTCATAGACGAAGAAATGCATGTCTGGCGTTCCAATTGTATCTTCAGGAATTTGACCAATTTCTTCATAAAGCGAAATCATATCGTAACCAACAAAACCAATGGCTCCCCCACCAAAAGGTAGGTCTGAATGGTGTTGGCTCTTATGAGTCACTTCATAAAGGAAATCCAAGGGATCCCGATCAATCACTTGACCATTTTGATAAAGAACTCCATTTTCAAACTTAATCTCAAAAACTGGATTATAGGCTAAGATAGAAAAACGAGCGGTTTCCTTGTCTCTCGGAATACTCTCTAAGATAACCTTGTGTTGCCCCTTTAGGCGCATATAAGCCAAGATTGGTGATAAAACATCTCCATGAATGATTCGTTCCATTGTAATTTCCCTTTCAGTTCTACTTCTAGTCCGTGGCGACTGTATGAAAAATCCCCACGCAAAACAACTTGCGTGAGGACGAAATTCGCGGTGCCACCTCAATTATAGGATTTCTCCTATCTCTCATTCCTGTCTCAGATATTTCCTGTAACAGGCTGTGCGATAAAGGGCACTCCCTTGAGAATTATGTTTTCTTCTCTCGTTTCAGATGGACCCAACCTTACAGCTTTCTCTGCTTGTTTCCAGCAACCACAAGCTCTCTGTGAGAGAAAAGACTGTAATTTTTCCATCTTTTATTTTTTAGCTTCTAGGTAATCTGCAATCGCAGCTACGTCCTTGTCTCCACGACCAGAGACATTGATGATGATAATGTCGTCTTTACTTAGTTTCGGTGCACGTTTAACTGCTTCTGCGATAGCGTGCGAACTTTCAATCGCTGGGATAATCCCTTCAGTCTTGCTGAGAAGGAGGAGAGCCTGAACAGCTTCTTCATCTGTCGCTGCAACATATTCCACGCGACCTGAATCTTTAAAGTAGGCGTGTTCTGGGCCAACCCCTGGATAGTCCAATCCAGCTGAGATAGAGTAAACTGGAGCTAGCTCTCCATCTTCCTTAAAGACTGCATAAGTCTTCATGCCATCAACAATTCCGATACTACCTTTTGTCATAGTAGCTGCGTGCTTGTCTGTATCAAGTCCGTGACCAGCAGCTTCAACCCCAACCAATTTAACTTCTTCATCAGCCACATACTGAGAAAAAGCACCAATAGCATTAGAACCACCACCTACACAGGCAATAACGTAGTCTGGTAAACGACCTTCTTTTTCTAAGATTTGACAGCGAGATTCTTCACTGATGACCTTTTGGAACTCATGAACAATGGTAGGATAAGGGTGAGGCCCTACAGCAGATCCCAGAACATAGAAGGCTTCCAAATCATTCATCCATGCTCCAAAGGCTGCATCAACCGCATCCTTAAGAGTTCGTGTTCCCGTTTCAACTGCGTGAACAGTTGCTCCCATCATCTCCATACGGAAAACATTGAGACGTTGACGTTCCACATCCTCTGCCCCCATGTAGACATCACAGGCCATACCAAACTTGGCTGCAGCTGCCGCCGTCGCAACCCCGTGCTGACCAGCTCCTGTTTCTGCGATTACTCGTTTTTTGCCCATACGTTTGGCCAAAAGAATCTGTCCTAAAACGTTGTTTAGCTTGTGAGAACCAAGGTGGTTAAGGTCTTCGCGCTTGAGATAAATCTTAGCGCCACCTAGGTGGTCTGTCAAACTTTCCGCAAAATAGAGTGGTGTTTCGCGACCTGAATAGTCCTTTAAGTAATGGCGAAATTCTGCCAAAAATTCTGGATCGTCCTTGTACTTTTCAAATGTCACTTCCAACTCATCCAACAAAGCCTGAATCGGCTCCGGTACAAAACTACCACCAAATTGTCCGAAATAACCTTTAGTTGTCATAAAATTTTCCTCTTTCTGTATTGGTTCCAAGATATGAAAAAAGCCCACACACAGAATTAAATTCCATGTGAGGGCGTTAGTAACGCGGTGCCACCTCAATTATAAAGGGACTATCCCTTTACATCTCTGCCTTGTCTAACAACAAGTTGCACTGTAAGGTGTGCGCACCGAATTTTCATTGTTTCAAATTCATTTTCAAAATCAGCCCACTTTCACTACTTCCAACCACCTGTTCACAATCACCACAGGCTCCCTGAAGATCAAAAATAGTTACTTTTCTGATTTGTTGAACTTATTTTAATACTTTGTTTTTTCTTTGTCAAGACTTTTTTACAATTTTTTTGATGAAGCTAGTACTTTTTCAGAAACTGTTTTGAAAGTCTCAATGATATAGTCCACTTCTTCATCGCTTAATTTAGTGTGAAGAGGGAGCGTAATTTCATTTTCAAAGAAGGCATAGGCCTTAGGATAATTCGCCATATCAAAGCCAAGATTCTTATAGGCTGTTAAGAGAGGAAGCGGTTTATAGTGTACGTTACTTGCAATTCCTGCTTTAGCCAATTCTTGGATGATGAGGTTGCGTTCTTCTAAGCTTGCTCCTTCTACATGGGTGATATAGAGGTGGCGTGAAGATTCGACAGTATCAGTCTTGTGTGCAAGTGGGTGAATACGAGTACCCACAAAACCACGATCATAGCGGTCCACAATGTCCTTACGACGTTCTAGCAAACCAGGATAACGATCCAATTGTACCAAACCAAGGGAAGCCATGATATCGGTCATATTGCACTTGTAGGCTGGTGTGACGATATCGTATTCCCATGAGCCCAATTGCATCTTAGCTAAAGCATCCTTAGTTTGTCCGTGAAGGGAAAGAATTTGGAATTCCTTGTACATCTCTTCGTCGTCAATCGCTGGATTGGCCTTCCAAGTCGCACTTCCTCCCTCAGCCGTTGTAAAGTTCTTAACAGCATGGAATGAGAAGGAAGTAAAGTCAGCGATAGAACCAGCTGGTTGTCCTTTATAAGTAGATCCCAAAGCATGGGCACTATCAGAAACAATCACGATACGGTTAAAGGCTTTTTGCCACTTGCTTGAAGCGGTAAAGAGATCACGTTTTTTCTCCACAACTTGGAACAAACGATCATAGTCGCAAACAATCCCTGCAAGTTCTACTGGGATAATCACCTTGGTCTTTTCAGTAATGGCTTGCTCGAGCAAGTCATAGTCCATCTCAAACGTATCTGCTTGGATATCCACCATGACAGGGGTTGCTCCCACATGCGTAATGACACTACATGAAGCTGTATAGGTCATGGCTGGAACGATGACTTCATCACCAGGTCCCACTTCCAAGACGCGTAAAATCAACTCAAGAGCGGCAGTCGCAGAGTTAAGACAGACAGTCTTAGGCGTCTGTGTATATTGAGACAAGCGACGCTCCAGTTCTTTTGTCTTAGGACCTGTTGTAATCCAACCAGAACGCAGGGTATCCGCTACTTCAGCAATTTCTGCTTCCGTAATATCGGGTGGTGAAAATGGAATATTGTAATTTGGCATTGATTTGCTCCTTTTATCTGTACTCATTTTCTCATGACTACTTTATTTTAGCACTTCAAACACGGTTTGAAACATGATTTTGATGTCTCCAAGGAAACTAAACTCTCGGAGATAGGCGAGGTTATAGCGCATCTTTTCAGGAAGAACATGCTCTACATAGGCTTGGTCAACCGACAGACCTTTCTCCGTCATTTGACTGATGATAGTGTCCTCATCCTTGTAGTTGATGCTGGCTGGAGAGGTAATCCCTGCTGGCAAAAGCAAGGTCGCCATCATTTCAGGGCTATACTGCTCTGTGTAACGAGGCACTTCAGGACGCGTCCCTACAAAGGACATCTCACCTTTAAGAACATTGACCAACTGAGGCAGTTCGTCCAAACGCACACGACGGATGAAATTGCCAACCTTGGTAATGCGGCTATCGTTAGCAGAAGTCACCAAACTTCCTTTTTTGTCCGCATCCGTCACCATGGTACGGAACTTCCAAATCTTGAACCGACGGTTGTACTGGGTCACGCGCTCTTGCTTGTAAATCACTGGCCCCTTGCTATCCAACTTGATCCAAATGCTCAAGATGAGAAAGATGGGAGAGGTCAGAATCAGCAAGATTACGGCTAGAACCCAGTCCAAGCAACGCTTGAAAATCAGCGAACCCTTCCTTTTAGAGACAAGCTGGTAGTAAGACTCAACCTCGCTTGATTTCATTTCCACGGGCAAGTCTTCCCATTTCAGCATACTGTTTCTCCTTTGTTTTTATTATACTATTTGTCAACATTTTTCATTATACCACAAAATAGATAAGGCGGTGAAAGAAATCTGTAATTTGAAGGATTTCCTTCTTACACTCAATGAAAATCAAAGAGTATTAAGACATAGCACCCGCCTGCAAACTATACATCTTGTGATAGGTTCCTCCCAGAGTCAAGAGTTCCTCATGGGTTCCGCTCTCGATGATGCGCCCCTTGTCCAAAACATAGATGCAGTTGGCGTCTTGGATGGTAGAAAGGCGGTGAGCGATGGCAATGGTTGTCCGTCCCTGTCTCATCTTAGCCAGAGAAGCTTGAACCAAACTTTCTGTTTCAGAGTCAATATTGGCTGTCGCTTCATCCAAAATCAGGATTTTAGGCTGACTGGCGACTGTTCTGGCAAAGGCAAGAAGCTGACGCTGACCTGTTGAAAAACTGGAGCCACGCTCAGAAACAGGGGCGTCATATCCCTGAGGAAGTTCTTGAATAAAGGAATCTGCATCCACGAAGGCTGCAGCAGCCTGGACCTGCTCATCACTGATTTCTTGGTACATGGCGATATTGGACTTAATGGTCCCATGATAGAGGAAGGGATCCTGCAAGACCAGACCAATGTTTTTTCTCAACTCTTCCTGACTGTAGTCCCGGATATCTACATCGTCCAAGAGAACTCGCCCTGACTGGAATTCATAAAAGCGCATGAGGACATTGATAATAGACGATTTCCCAGAACCTGTATGCCCTACAAAAGCTATGGTTTCACCCTTATTAACAGAGAAAGAAATGTCATCCAGAATCGGATGTTTGCCATCATATGAGAAGCACACATGTTCAAATCGAATATTGCCTTCTTTGACTTTAGCCTGCCCACTTTCTTGAAGAGGTTCATAGGTCCTCTCGTCAATCAAGGCAAATACACGACCTGCAGACACCATGGAAGTTTGAAGGGTTGAAAAGTTTTGAGTCACCTCAATCAGGGGATCAAAGAGACGATTGATGTACTGGATAAAGGCATACATGGTTCCTGCCGTTATTCCCAGATAAAGTCCACGATAGCCAAAATAGGCCATTAAAACTGCATAGCCTAGGAGTTTCAACAAACTCATGGCAGGACGCAAAAAGAGGGCATCCAAGGCTACAGAACGGTTGGCATAGACCAAGTGTTCTTGGTTGATTTCATCAAACTCTGACTGTAGGCGCTTCTCTTGATTAAAGGCCTGGATTATTCTGATTCCCTCGATGTTTTCAGCCAGCTTGCTATTGATATCTGACAAGAGACTTCTGGTTTTCTCAATGATTTTCACTGATTTTTTCCGATAGAGATTGACCAAAAGGAAAATCAAGGGGAGAAAGAGCAAGACTAATGCTGTCAAACGAAAATCCAACACCAACATGGTATAAAGAGTTGTCAGAAAGATGAAAACTGCTGAGATAAAGCTGGACAAAATTCCCGAAAACATATCACTGATGGTCTCGGTGTCATTTGTCAAACGAGAGACGATAGAGCCTGCTGGCGTCTTGTCAAAATAAGACATGCCCAGCTTTTCCATATTGGCAAAGGCATCGCGACGAATATCCCTAACAATACTGTAAGACACGCGCGCAAAGAGAAGATTGCCGACATACTGGACCAGAGTTTGTAGGATATAAAGGCCATAGTAGGCCAGCAAAACGGTCACAGCGAGTTGATTGAGATTGCTGAGATACTGGTCGATAAAGTGGGAAGCCACAAGGGGAATGACACTTTTGATCACCGTCGTCGCTAGGAGAAAACTGAGTGCCAAAAAGGTAAGGAGTCCATAAGGCTTGAGATAAGACATCAAGCGCTTCAATACAGCCCATTGTTCTTTCTTATTCTGCATCTTCTTCTCCTTTCATTTCCAGCTGCTGAGACTGGTAGGTTTGGGCATACCAGCCATCCAAAGCTAGCAAGTCTTCGTGCCTGCCTCGTTCGATAATTTGACCATTTTGCAGGACTAAAATCAGATCTGCATGGACAACTGCACTGAGGCGATGAGCCGTGATAATGGTTGTTTTGTTCTTTCGCGTCTCCTTGAGTTTGTCGATAATCGCATACTCCGTCTTGGCATCCACAGCCGACAAAGAATCATCCAAAATCAAGATATCAGGATCTAAAATCATAGCCCGACTCATGGCCAGACGCTGCTTTTGACCTCCAGAAAGACTGACTCCCTTTTCACCAATCAACGTATCAAATCCCTGAGGCATGTCTACAATGTCTTGATAAACTTGAGCTAGCTTAGTCGCTTCCTCGACCGCTGAAAGGGGCAAGTTAGGATTGCCAAAGCGTATATTGTCTAAGGTTGAATTCGCAAAGAGGAACTGGTCCTGAGGAACGTAGCCCATGAGACTGCGAAGGTCTGTCAGACGATAGTCACGAATACTATGACCGTTTAGGTAAATGGCCCCCCTATCCACATCATATTCACGCAAGAGGAGTTTGATCAAGGACGTTTTTCCAGAGCCTGTCTGACCAACCAAGCCCAGAGTTTGCCCTTTTTCCAAACTAAAGTGAACATTTGTCAATGTTTCCTCATTTTCAAATGCAAAACTATCAATGGCATACTGCAAACGCCCATTTTCAATACCATCTAAAGGAAACTCTGGGTCTTTTACTGGTGATTCCTGAGACAAAAGTTCCTCAATCCGCTGGTAGGAAACCTTCCCTCGCTGAGTAATATTAAAGAGGAAACCGATGGCCATAAGAGGCCAAACCAGCATATCCAAGTAGCTGATAAAGGTGACCAGATTCCCAACCGTGATTTGCCCTTTCTGAACCATCAAGGAGCCAACCAAGAGCGTTAAAACATAGGAGGAACCAACAAATAAGAGAACCATAGGGTCAAAGAGACTATCGTATTTCATGGTTTGCAGGTTCTTTTGGAAGGTCAATTCATTGACTGCTTGAAAGGACTTCAACTCGTCCGCCTGATATCCGAAAGACTTGGTCACTTTGATACCTGATACAGACTCCTGTACCTTGTTATTGAGTTCAGAAAAGGCAGCCTGTGATTCGCCAAAAGCCTTGTGGGTCTTTCTCCCTAGACGACTGGTCGCATAAGCCATGAAAGGTAAGGGTAAAATGGCAACCAAGGTCATCTGCCATGAAATGCTAAAGAGCATGGTCAACAAGGTCACTAAAGCTGTGATTGAGGCATCCACCGCTGACATAACTCCTCCCCCTGCCAGACGCGTTAAGGCATTGATATCGTTGGTTACGTGTGCCATCAGGTCCCCCGTCCTATAGGTTTGATAAAAGGCTGGAGACATTTTTGTGAAATGCTCAAATAAGCGAGAGCGCATAATCTGTCCCAAACGGTAGGAAGTACCGAGGATATACATACGCCAAACATAGCGCAGATAGTACATCCCAAAGGCTGCAAGAAGCAAGTAAAATAGGGCAAGAAGGAGGTCCTGCTGGGTTAATTGCCCCGATGTGATGGCATCAATGACCCTCCCCATAACCATTGGGGGAATAAGGTTGAGGACGGAAACCAAGACCAGAGCCACAATCCCGACTAAATAACGGCGTTTTTCTAACTTGAAAAACCACCAAAGTTTTTGAATAATGGACATAAAATCCCTTTCTGATTGCAAATAGAAACCTGAGGCCAAGACCCCAGGTTTTTCTTATTCATAGGTTACGACTGTGACCGCACCCTTGTCATACTCAGCGATAAAGATATTGGCTACATTGTCATGCCCTTGCTTGCTGAGGTTATCAAGCAGCCACTCTTCGCTACGACCAATCGATTCCAAAACATCGACTTGGATCACACCGTCAGTCACAACTGGATACTTAGGATTTTCATCTCCTATTTGGACCACGATGAGTTGGCCATTTTGCTCCTGCACAGCGCATTTGACCTGTTTCATCTGGAAAATCCCTTGGCTACGAAGTTTGAGAGCAACTTCTGCTGCAGACAAACCAACTGAACGACAGGCTTCTGGGTCAATCTGCCCATTTTTGATAAGGAGAGTTGGTTTTCCATCAATCAAGCGTTTGACAAAACGAACATTGTTATTGAGCCACTTGAGGGTCAAGACCAAAATCGTCCACATCATCAAAATCACTGCGTACTGCAGAATGCTGATTGAACTATTGTAAATCACCCCACCGATGATACCACCAAGAACATAGTTCTGAATTTGGTCTGTAGCAGAGTTAGGTGCTAGATTCCCCTTTCCTGTCACATTAATAACAAAAACAAGAGAGAAAAGACCCAAGGCCAGTTTGATTAAAATTTCCATATAATTGAGTGTCATTTGTTTACCTCCACCAATTCAATAGCGTCTGTTTGATGCAATTCTAATTTCTCTAAAAGATACTTGTCTGGTTGGCTCCCGTTCATGGCACGATAGAAATTTGAACCTACCTTGATAAGTGCTCCATCAGTGGCTGCAGAAGTATTGACATAAACTTCTGATTTATCCACTCCCAAGTCTTTGGAAACAACCTCTATGAAATGAAGGGAAGTTTGAAATTGGTTGTTAGAGGCTTGATTGGTCTGGTATTTTGAGATTGTCACCAAAAGCATGGCCACCAAGGTCAAGGCCAAAATCATGACCAATTCCCGAAACTTAGTCCCCTTTTTATCTCGATAGGCTTTAAAAGCAAAAAATCCTGTGATAGCTAGGAGCACAATCCCAAAGCCAATCATCATTCCATTTTGCTGACTGATTTGGCTAAGTACATAGTCATATGAGTAAAATTTCATTTATTTTCACTCCCTTTCATAAAATCATTCTTCATTATAAACGAAAGAGAGTGATTTTTCAAGCCATACGTTGGGGAAATAGACCTTTTTTTGGTATAATGAAATCTATAATCTGAATGAAAAAGGTAACTTTATGAAACTTATCTCATGGAATATTGATTCCCTCAACGCAGCCCTAACTAGTGACTCAGCTCGTGCCAAATTGTCCCAAGAAGTCCTACAAACCTTGGTCGCTGAAAATGCTGATATCATTGCTATTCAAGAAACTAAGCTTTCTGCTAAAGGCCCAACAAAAAAACATCTCGAAGTACTAGAAGAACTCTTCCCAGGCTACGAAAATACGTGGCGCTCTTCCCAAGAACCTGCCCGGAAAGGCTATGCTGGTACTATGTTCCTCTATAAGAAAGAACTCACACCCACTGTCACTTTCCCAGAAATCGGTGCTCCGTCTACCATGGACTTGGAAGGCCGTATCATCACTCTAGAATTTGATGAATTTTTCGTAACCCAAGTTTACACACCAAATGCTGGCGACGGACTCAAACGCTTGGAAGAACGTCAAGTCTGGGATGTCAAATATGCGGAGTATTTGGCTGAACTAGACAAAGAAAAACCAGTCCTTGCGACCGGTGACTACAATGTAGCCCACAATGAAATCGACCTTGCAAACCCTGCTAGCAACCGCCGTTCACCTGGATTTACCGACGAGGAGCGTGCTGGATTTACCAACCTTTTAGCAACTGGATTTACGGATACCTTCCGCCACATTCACGGCGATGTTCCAGAACGCTACACTTGGTGGGCACAGCGCAGCAAGACTTCTAAAATCAACAATACAGGCTGGAGAATCGACTACTGGCTCACCAGCAACCGCATCGCTGACAAAGTAACTAAGTCTGATATGATTGACTCAGGTGCTCGCCAAGACCACACACCCATTGTCATGGAGATTGAGCTCTAAGGAGAAAGCTAATGGACTATCAAGCTGTCATTCCTGAATTTGTAGTATCTGACCTCGAAAAGTCACGCCACTTCTACTGCGACTTGCTGGGATTTTCTGTCGAATACGAGCGCCCCGAGGAGAAATTTCTCTTCCTCTCGCTTGAAGACTGCCAACTTATGCTAGAAGAAGGCAGCGCAGAAGAATTAGCTCAGCTGACCTACCCTTTCGGGCGCGGTGTCAATATTTCCTTTGGCATTGACGATGTCCCTCAGCTCCACCAAAAACTGCTGGAAGCTGACTATCCTATCCATCGTCCCCTGACCAAAAGAGAATTTCGAGTGGGAGATAGCTTTATTTACCCTCACGAATTTGCAGTTTTGGATCCAGATGGCTATTTTTTAAGATTTAGCGAATAGAAAAAATCTTTCAAATCAGAAAAAGGCATATTGTCAAGTCTTGAAAAATCTTGATAATATGCCTTTTATGATGGAAAAACCTTCTAAATGTTAGTCAATAAGTTAATTTTTGCCCATTTTTATTATATTTGTTCGTTTTTCAAACCAAAACACTAACAAAACATTTGATTTCTAAAGTTATTTAGTGTAAAATAAAAACATTGGCTCAAGCCTATTTAAAATTAAATATCGTTTTACTTGTTTATGTCGTGAATTGGCACGACGTTTCTACAAGGTGCCGGAACACCTAACAATAAGTAAGTCAGAAGTGAGGTATGGTCGTTTTTGTCATGCCTATTTTGGGGACTTACTTAGAGATTAAGTAGGTCCTTTTTCTATTTCTTGCTAGAAACTATAAACAAGCAAATGGATTGGCTTTTAGACTTTAGGAGGTCTTATGAAATTATTAGAAGAGCGCATCCTCAAGGATGGGCATATCTTGGGTGATAACATCCTCAAGGTGGATTCCTTTTTAACCCACCAAGTTGACTTTGGCTTGATGCGAGAAATTGGTAAGGTTTTTGCAGAAAAATTTGCTTCTGCTGGTATTACCAAAGTCGTGACCATTGAAGCGTCGGGTATTGCCCCAGCCGTTTTTACAGCGGAAGCCTTAAACGTTCCCATGATTTTCGCTAAAAAAGCTAAGAACATCACTATGAACGAAGGCATCTTAACTGCCGAAGTTTACTCCTTTACCAAGCAGGTAACCAGCACCGTTTCTATCGCTGGAAAATTCCTCTCACCAGAGGACAAGGTTTTGATTATCGACGACTTCCTTGCTAATGGCCAAGCTGCTAAAGGCTTGATTCAAATCATCGAACAAGCTGGTGCCACAGTCGAAGCTATCGGTATTGTGATTGAAAAATCCTTCCAAGATGGCCGTGATTTGCTTGAAAAAGCAGGCTACCCTGTTCTATCACTCGCTCGTTTGGATCGTTTTGAAAATGGTCAAGTCATATTTAAGGAGGCAGATCTCTAATGCAAACTCAAGAAAAACATTCGCAAGCAGCCGTTCTTGGCTTGCAACATTTACTAGCCATGTACTCAGGATCCATCCTGGTTCCTATCATGATTGCGACAGCCCTTGGCTATTCAACTGAGCAGTTGACCTACCTGATTTCTACAGATATCTTCATGTGTGGGGTGGCAACCTTCCTCCAACTCCAACTCAACAAATACTTTGGAATTGGACTCCCAGTCGTTCTTGGAGTTGCCTTCCAATCCGTCGCTCCCTTGATTATGATTGGGCAAAGCCATGGAAGTGGCGCTATGTTTGGTGCCCTTATCGCATCAGGGATTTACGTGGTTCTTGTTTCAGGCATCTTCTCAAAAGTAGCCAATCTCTTCCCATCTATCGTAACAGGATCTGTTATTACCACGATTGGTTTAACCTTGATTCCTGTCGCTATTGGAAATATGGGAAATAACGTTCCAGAGCCAACTGGTCAAAGTCTCTTGCTTGCAGCTATCACTGTTCTGATTATTCTCTTGATTAACATCTTTACCAAAGGATTTATCAAGTCTATCTCCATTTTGATTGGTCTAGTTGTTGGAACAGCCATTGCTGCTAGCATGGGCTTGGTTGACTTCTCTCCTGTTGCAGCAGCACCACTTGTCCATGTCCCAACTCCCCTCTACTTTGGGATGCCAACCTTTGAAATCTCATCTATTGTCATGATGTGTATCATCGCAACGGTTTCTATGGTTGAGTCTACTGGTGTTTACCTAGCCTTGTCTGATATCACAAAGGATCCAATCGACAGCACGCGCCTTCGCAACGGTTACCGCGCAGAAGGTTTGGCCGTACTTCTCGGAGGAATCTTTAATACCTTCCCTTACACAGGATTTTCACAAAACGTTGGTTTAGTTAAATTATCAGGTATCAAGACTCGCCTGCCAATCTACTACGCAGCTGGTTTCCTGATTCTCCTTGGACTCCTTCCTAAGTTTGGCGCCCTTGCCCAAATCATTCCGAGTCCTGTCCTCGGTGGTGCCATGCTAGTGATGTTTGGTTTTGTCTCGATTCAAGGGATGCAAATCCTCGCCCGCGTTGATTTTGCTAACAATGAACATAACTTCCTTATAGCAGCTGTTTCAATCGCTGCAGGTGTCGGACTCAACAACAGTAATCTCTTCGTCAGCATGCCGACAGCCTTCCAAATGTTCTTCTCAAACGGAATCGTCGTAGCCAGCCTACTCGCCATTGTCCTCAATGCTGTATTAAATCATAAAAAGAAATAAGAAAAAAGAGGTGTGAGCCTCTTTTTTGTTTATAGCTAATGAACAATTATTGTAAAAATAAATCAGCTAAAAATCCTTCTCTCAACATTTCTAAGTTAAACACATTAGTAATATGACTAAATGCTTCTGCTAGAGGTAAGTGTGCTGTTCTCCATCCTTGACCATCAGTAACCCAAACAAATTCAACATCGTCATCTGATGTAATAACAAATTGACTGAGTTCAGTAAACTCTCCAGCCACCGCTTTTAATTTACTTCCTCCTCCACCATAGTAATTCGTTTCAATCAGCCAAACCTTATGTTTTTCTCGGGAATAAACTGCAACATCAAATCTTCTTTCAGACTTATCGACAGGTACCTTAATCCCCCACTTATCTTTAATATATTGGGATGTAGCTTGAGCTTTCCAATCCAATTTTTGTTCCTGAGAAATTTTTGCTACATGTCTCTCTAAAATCCCCTCCATGGTTGTTCCACTTCGGTTTTTTCGTGCATTGCTATCTAATCCAGTCTCCACTCCATAAACATAATCAACTAATGAACGATTAGCATGTTGTTGTAAAAAATTTAATAAACCAGATTTCTCAATAAATTTCATGTAATCATCTATTCTACTAGTGTCTATTGTTTTGAAATCCAATTGTTCAAAAGACATATTATCGTCATTATCTATTGTCAGAATATCTAAAACATTATCACGACTTGCAATCAAACTAGGAATTGCTTTTAACAAATTGGGTTGTTTAGTGAATAAGTGTAATGCTTCCGAATAGATATCATCTTTACCGATTAAGTAGTTTAAAGTATTCAACTCTAGTTCATACTTCTTGGTTTCACGATTAACTTTATTCCAATTCACATAATACTCTGGCGTTCTGTTGGTAATTGATAATGATTCTAAGAAAATCATTAACCTTTCTTGTGGGGTTTTTATTAAATAATTTTTTAAATTCATAATTAATTTTCCTCTTGTTTAGGTAATGGTAAGCCAATCGCATCTAACGGAATATAATTAAGGGCACCTCTAAAAACTCCACTCTTATCACAAAAGAAAAAATCAACTGTATGTGTCTCATTTAGTTGGCACAT